>JBBSNJ010000388.1:0-4234 GCA_038232775.1 Thermomicrobiales bacterium | reverse complement strand
GTTGAACCGTTTGGCTGATGGACGGTCCATCATCTCCCCTCTCCCGCGCCGGGGAGAGGGGCCGCGGGTGAGGGCTTTGCTCTGGCAACCGGAAGCAAACAATCGGCTTCTGCCTGACGTCTCTCTCGCCGCCCGTCGCTCGACCCGGCGAATCGCCTCGTTCCCCAGGAGGTGCCGTTGGTCGCCTACACGCTCCGCCGCCTCCTCGGCGCCGTCCCCCTCCTCCTCTTCGTCAGCGTCACCGTCTTCGCCCTCTTGCAGGCCGCTCCCGGCGGACCGACCGGTGCCTACATGCGTCGCGGCGCCGGGCTGAGTACCGCCGACCTCGCCCGCCTGGAGCAAGAGCTAGGGCTCAACGACCCCGTCCACGTCCAGTACGCGAAGTGGCTCGGCCGCGTCGTCCGCGGCGACCTCGGGACCTCGGTCACGTCCCGCCGCCCCGTCGCCGCCGAGATCGCCGAGCGCCTCCCGAACACCCTCTACCTGATGGTCACCGCCTGGCTCGTCACGCTCTTGATCGCGATCCCGATCGGCGTTCTCTCCGCGATCAAGCAGTACTCCCCGTTCGACCACGCCGTCACGGCCTTCACCTTCGTCGGCCAGTCGATCCCGATCTTCTGGTTCGGACTGATCCTGATCCTCGTCTTCTATCTGACGCTCGACAACCCGGTGTCCGGCGGGCCGTTGCTCCCCGCCGGCGGCGTCCAGACGATCGGCGCCCCCTTCTCCCTGGCCGACCGGGCGGTCCACCTCGTCCTGCCGGTGACGATGCTGGCGGCCGGTTGGATCGCCTGGTACTCCCGCTTCCTCCGGGCCTCGATGCTCGAGACGGTCCACCAGGACTACGTGCGGACGGCCCGCGCCAAGGGGTTGGCCGAGCGCCTCGTGGTCCTCCGCCACGCCTTCCGCAACGCGGCGATTCCGCTGGTCACCCTGATGGCGCTCGACGTCCCGTTCCTCTTCTCCGGCGCCCTCTTCACCGAGGTGATCTTCGCCTGGCCCGGTATGGGCCGTCTCTTCTACACCGCCGCCGAGCGCCGCGACTACGGCCTCCTGATGGCGATCGTGATGATCACCGCCGCCCTGATCGTCCTCGCCAACATTGTCGCCGACATCCTCTACGCCCGTCTCGATCCCCGGATCCGTCTCGCATGAGCGCCTCCGACGCGACGTCCGCGCCCGATCTGCGGCGGGGTGCCCCGCGCGGCCTGCCGCGCCCCGGACCGGCGGCCGAGCGGATGGCGGCCAAGATCCCCCGCCACGACACCATGCCTCGCCTCGTCGCCCGCCGGTTCTTCCGCCATCGGCTGGCGGCGATCGGCTTCGTCCTTTTGATCCTGCTGGCGCTCTCGGCGCTGCTCGCCCCGCTCGCCCCCCACGACCCGAACGCCCTCTCCGTCTCGGATCGGGAGCAGGGTCCTTCGCTCGACCATTGGTTCGGCACCGACGAAGCCGGCCGCGACGTCTTCGCCCGTACCCTCGACGGCGGCCGCATCTCGCTCTCGATCGGGCTCGCCGCGACCGTCGTCGCCCTAATCATCGGCGCCATCATCGGTGCCGTCGCCGGCTACTACGGCGGCCTGGTCGACGCCGCCCTGATGCGGTTGACCGACGCGTTCCTCTCGTTCCCCCAGCTCTTCGTCCTGATCGTCCTCGGGACGCTGATCCAGACCACCGGTCTCCGGGTCCTCCAGGGGAGCATTCTCCCCCTGGTGGTCGTCATCGGCGCCCTCTCCTGGATGGGGCTGGCCCGGATCGTCCGCGCTACCTTCCTCTCGCTGCGCGAGACCGACTTCGTGCAGGCCGCCCGCGCCGCCGGGGCCGGCAACGGACGGATCATCCTCCGCCACATTCTCCCCGGCACCGTCGGCCCGATCGTCGTCCAGGCCAGCCTCCTGGTCGGCGCCTCGATCATCACCGAGTCGGGGCTCAGCTACCTCGGCTTCGGCGTCCAGCCGCCCACCGCCACCTGGGGCAATCTGCTGCGCGACGCCCAGGCCCACATGCGGCAGCTCCCGGTCTTCGCCATCGCCCCCGGCTTGATGATCTTCCTGACCGTGATGAGCATCAACTTCGTCGGCGACGGTTTGCGCGACGCTCTCGATCCCCATTCCCGGCGCTGACCCTCCGCTTCCCGCTCGACAGTGCGGTGGCCGCTTCTCCGCTCCGCCTGCGGTTGACGCCGCGAGCAACCCGCGCCAAGATGCCGGTCGGGACCAGCCGCCGAGCGCGTGCCGGGCGGTGGTCGACGCCGAAACCAGCGAGATGGAGCCGCACCGATGATCCTCCTCACCTTCGCCGACGCCAAAAACCTGCGCCTCGGCCTGAAGACCGACGCGGGCGTCGGCGAAGTCCCCCCCGCCCCGGAAGACCGTGTCGCGGGCGTCGGCCCCGGGCTGCCGTCAACCCTCGAGGAGGCGCTCGCCGGGGGGGGGGGCACCCGCCCCGCCCACGACGACCGTGACGCGGGCGTCGGCCCCGGTCTGCCTTCAACCGTCGAGGAGGCGATCGCCGGGGGGGCGGCCACCCGCCGCGCCCTCGACGCCCTCGCCGGGCGGGCCGCCGAGGTCGGGCCCGGTGCGGGTTGGCTGCGCCAGGAGTCCGATCTGACGCTCGGTCCCTGCGTCTCCGCCCCCGGCAAGATCCTCTGCGTCGGCTTGAACTATCGTCGGCACGCCGAAGAGTCGGGCGCCGCCATCCCCGAGACCCCGGTCCTGTTCTCGAAGTTCCTCAACACGATCGCCGCCCCCGACGAGGAGATCCCGCTCCCTGCCGTAGCCGAGCAGTACGACTACGAGGCGGAGCTCGCCGTCGTCGTCGGCCGCACGGCCAAGGACGTCGACGCGGGCTATGCGCTCGACCACGTCTTCGGCTACGCCAGCGCCGACGACCTGAGCGCGCGGGAGCTCCAGACCCGCACCAGCCAATGGCTCCTCGGCAAGACCCTCGACAAGTTCCTTCCCCTTGGCCCCTACCTCGTCACCGCCGACGAAGTCCCAGACCCCCAAGCTCTGCGGGTCCAGTGCTGGCTCAACGGCGAGCTCCGCCAGGACTCATCGACCGCCGACATGATCTTCCCCGTCGCCGAGATCGTCGCCTACGCCAGCCGCCACTTCACCCTCGACCCCGGCGACCTGATCATCACCGGCACGCCCGAGGGCGTGATCCTGGGGATGGCCGAGAAGAACTGGCTCAAGCCCGGCGACGAGGTCGTGGTCGAGGTCGAGAAGTTGGGGCGACTCAGCAACCGGATGATCGCCGGATAGGCGCCTGGGGGCCCGCCGGCGGGGCGCGGTCTCCGTTTGTTCGGACCCGAGAGCGCCATTTGGCGAGCTAGCACGAGAGGCGGCATGACCACCATCAGCGCGGTGCGGTGCTTCGAGGCGGTCGGGCATCTCGAGCTGCCAACGACCGAGGAGCGCCAGGTCGGGATGCTCGACGTCTACCCCGAGTTCGCCGCCCGGCCGCCGCGTCCGCGTCCGGCCGACGGCGAGGTGCGGGCGATCTACCTCCAGATCGAGACCGACGACGGGCCGACGGGATTGTTCGGCCCGATCTACCCGGAGATCGTCCCGCTGATCCGCTTGAAGCTGGCACCCTACCTGCTCGGGCAGAACCCGTTCGCCGGGGAACGGCTGTGGGACATCCTCTACCGGCAGGACCGGCACGCCCGCCAGGGCAACCAGATGATGGCGATCAGCGCCGTCGACTGCGCCCTCTGGGATCTGCGCGGCAAGCAGCTCGGCCTCCCGGTCTACCAACTGCTCGGCGGGCCGACGCGGGATCGAGTCGCCTGCTACGCCTCGATGTTGGGGCATTCGCTGGACCCCGCGCTGGTCAAGGAGCGCGCGCAACGGGCTGTCGCCGACGGTCTCCTCGCCCAAAAGTGGTTCTTCCGCCACGGCCCGACCGATGGCCTGGCCGGGATGGCCCGCAACGTCGACCTGGTCAAGACGGTGCGGGAGGCGGTCGGCCCGGACGTCGAGATCATGTTCGACTGCTGGATGGGCTGGGATGCGACCTACGCTATCCGTCTGCTGGAGCGGATCGCGGAGTACCGCCCGCGCTGGCTGGAGGAGCCAGTGCCGCCCGATCGCCTCGGCGACTTGGCGGCGATCCGCCGGGCCAGCACCGTCCCGATCGCGACCGGCGAGCACGAGTACACCCGCTGGGGTTTCCTCTATCTCCTCCAGGCCGAGGCGGTCGACGTCCTCCAGGCCGACCCCGACTGGTG
>JBBSNJ010000387.1:0-4243 GCA_038232775.1 Thermomicrobiales bacterium | reverse complement strand
GACGACCGCGCGGGCGGGGCGGCGCGCGAGGCCGGCGAGGCCGAGCAGGCCCCAGTCGTCGAAGCCCTCGTCTTCATCGTCGACGACGTCGACCACGTCCACGTCGTCGACCTGGGCGGCGGTGTCCGCTACAACTGTCGTGTCTTGGGCGAAGGTAGCCGTCCCGGCCCCGGTCAGGGTCAGCGCGAGGGCAACCCCCGCCGCTCGCAGCGCCACGAGTGCTCGATTCCACATCGTTCCCACCCTACCTTTCGTCGTCGAGGCCGCGATGCCCGCGGATCTCCGGCGTCTCGTCTCGGTCGTCTTTCCTACGACCGGAGGGGGGGGACGCAAGAATAGGGCCATTTGCCGAACTGCGATCGGGTCCTGGGCGGCCGCAAGGTCGCCCGCGGCCGCCTCGATCCGACGGCGGAAGCGCTCGAACCCTTCCCGGTAGACGGCGTCGGCGGGGCCATCCTTGCCGCCGAACAGGGGGCAGCGGACGGTCGTCGAGCAGTCGACCGCCGCCGCCCCCTGCCGCATCGTCAGCGCCCGCGGCCCTGCTTCAACCAAAATCTCGATCGCCGCGTCGAGCAGCGTGCGGAGGACGACCTCCCGACCTTGCCGTTGCACTTCGGCGTAGCGCGAGCCCGATCCCGCCGCTCCTCCATCATCACCGATCGAGCCGTCGAGACGATCCCGCCCTCTCCCAGCCTCACCTGCGGCGGAGGATTGCATCAGGGACACGATCCCATTATCTGGTTCGGACTATCCTCCACCGGTCGCTCGCCATTAAAGGAGAACGGCGTGCTCAAGGACTTGACCAAGACCGACTGGCTCGCGTTCTTGGGGCTGGCCGAGGACCGCGTCCCGGCCGTGCTCGTGCTGCGCGGGACGCGCAACCTGCGGCGCCACTACGACGAGCACGCCGCCCGCTTCGCCGACGTCCTCGCGATCGGCTCGCCGAACGCGTTGTTCGAAGACGTCTTCGTCGCCCGCCACCGCGGGATCGCGGTCGGCTACGCCTCGGTCTACGGCGCGCCGATGGCCTCCGAGATCTGCCACCTGTTCGGCGTGCTGGGGGCGCGCCTGGTCGTCCAGACCGGCGTCTGCGGCGCCCTCGGCGACGGCATCGAGGCGGGCGATCTGGTGATCGCGACCGAGGCCCGCTGCGCCGAAGGCGCCGCCGAGTGCTACCTGCCGGGGGTCGAGACGGTGGCCGCCTCGCCCGCGCTGGTGGCCGAGATCGTGGCCGACGACCGCGGCGGCGTGCCCCGCCACGCCGGTCCGGTCTGGACCACCGCCGCCCTCCTGGCGGAAGGCGCGGCCGATCTCGACCGGTGGCACGCCGCCGGCTACCTGGCCGCCGACATGGAGACGGCGGCCACCTTCGCCGTCGCCCGTTTCTTCGGCATGCGCCGCGTCTCGATCCTCTCGGTCTTCGACAATCCGCGCCACGGGGCGCACCTCGGCCTGACCGAGGCGACCAAGGACGACGCCCGCGGCGCCGGCGAAGCGGCGCTGCGCCGCCTCCTCTTCGCCCTGATCGAGCGCCACGCGGCCGAGCGCCCGGCCGGCGTCGCCGGGGGGCCGCCGCCGCTGGGCGCGGGAGGGCGATAGGCACCTAGCCGGTCGGCCGCAGCGCCGGCCCCTTCCCCTCCCCCCGCGTCCGCAGCCAGTAGAGGCCGACGCCGCCCGCCAGCAGCGCCAGCCCGATCAGATCCTGGAGCGGGCCGGTGTAGAACAAGAACCCGGCCGCCGGCAGCAGCAGCGCCCGCTCGGCCCAGGTCGGCGGGTAGCGCGGCCAGCCGCCGACGCCGGCGACGAGGGCGACGATGGCGAGGCAGGCGGTGGCGGTGGCGAGGACGACCCCGGCCGGGTCGCCGATGGCCAGCAGGCGGGTGCCGTCCTCGCGGTTGAGGACGAACATGAAGGGGACGACGAAGGCGGGCAGGGTGTACTTCCAGGTCACCATCATCGTCTTGAACGGGTTGCCGCCGGTGATCGCGGCGGCGGCGAAGGGGGCGAGCGCGGTCGGCGGCGAGACCTCGGAGAGGACCGCGTAGTAGAAGATGAACATATGGGCGGCGACGTCGGGTACGCCGAGCCCGGTCAAGGCCGGGGCGAGGATGGCGGCGGCGATGATGTAGGAGGCGGTGACCGGCACCGCCAGGCCGAGCACCCAGACCGCGAGCGCGGTCAGGAGGACCGAGGCGAAGAGCTGGCCCTGGGCCAGCTCGACGATCAGGTCGGACATCTTGAGGCCGAGCCCGGTCAGGGTGAAGATGCCGACGATGATCCCGGCCGTCGCCGTCGTCGCCGCGACCGAGAGGGTGCCGGTGGCGCCCGTCTCCAGGGCTTGCAGCGAGCGGCGGGGGGTCAGCGCCGTCTCCCGCCGGAGGAAGCTCAGCAGAAAGGCGAGACCCGTCGCCCAGAAGACGGCGGTCAACGGGGTGAAGCCGAGGATCATCAGGGCGACGATCGCGATCAGCGACGAGAAGTGGTAGCCGTAGCGGCGGAGCAGGGTGCCGACCGGCGGCACGTCGTCGGTGGGGAGGACGTCGCCGGCGGCGGCCGGGGCGGCCAACGCGGCCGCCTCGGCGGCGCGGAGGCGGCGGGCGTCGATCTCGATCATCAGGAAGATCGAGAGGTAGTAGAGGATGGTCGGGATCGTCGCCATCTTGAGCACCTCCAGATACGAGATCTGGAGCAGCTCGGCGATCAGGAAGGCGGCGGCGCCGAGGGTCGGCGGCGAGAGGATGGCGCCGATGCCGCCGGCGGCGAGGACGGCGCCGCCCGCCTCCCGGTTGTAGCCGGCCCGCTTCAGCAGTGGCCAGGCGACCGAACCGAGGGTGACGGTGGTGGCGACGCCGCTGCCGGAGACGGTGCCGAGCAGGAAGCCGGCGACGGTGGTGGTGCGGCCGGCGCCGGAGCGCTTGCGGCCCATCGCCGCGAAGGAGAAATCGAGGAAGAACTTGCCGGCGCCGGAGTACTCCAAGACGGCGCCGTAGATCGTGAAGAGGATGATGAAGGTGGCGGCGACGTCGAGCGGGACGCCGAAGATCCCCTCCAAGGAGACGTAGAGGCTGCCGACCATCCGGTCGAGGTCGTAGCCGCGGTGGCCGTACTGACCGGGCAGCAGGTAGCCCCAGCGGCCGTAGGCGAGGAGCGTCACGGCGACGACCGGCAGGATCCAGCCGATCGTCCGCCGCGTCGCCTCGAGCACGAGCAGGATCGTGATCGTCCCCATCCAGACGTCGAGCGCGGTCGGGCGGGCGGCGCGGTAGACGAACTCCTGGTAGTCGAGGATCGGGTAGGCGGCGATGGCGACGCGGGCCAGCGCCAGCAGCAGATCGAGCGGCGAGACGCGACCGGCGGCGCTGCGCCGCCAGGGGTAGAGGAGGAAGGTCAGGGCGAGGGCGGCGCCGAGGAAGCTGGTCCGGTAGATCTGGGTCGGGATCGTGGCCCGCGTGGCGTAGAGGGCGTAGAGAGAGAGCCCGACGGCGAGGGCGCCGGCGATCCAGCGCCAGGCGCCCCCCAGCTCCTGCGCCCGCCCCCCCTCCGACTCGTACTCGTCGATGATCGCCTGCGCCCGATCCTCGGCCAGGATGTCGCCGACGTAGGCGTCCTCGGGACCGTGGTGGTCGATCGCCAGCGGGTCGCCCGCTGGGCCGTCGGGGGCGCCGGTCGCCGTCGGGGTGGGGGCCGGCGTGCCGCGTCGTCCCTGATCGTCGTCGATCATGTCGCTTCTCCCGCCGCGACCGGCGAGCCCGCCGGCGCGTCCCGACAGCTCGGGCGACCCGTCGCGGCCGAGCCGGCAGCGCCGCCCGCCGCGATCGCGAGGCGGAGCGGTCCCCCATCGCCGACGAGGGGGAGGAGGTCCAGCCGTTCGTTCCCGATCAGGAGCCGGTGCTGCCCGACGCGGTCGACGCGGACGACGAGTTCCGGCAGCTCGAGCGGGGGCACATCGACCCGGAACCGCGCCCCGTCCCGCACGACCGGCGCCGTGTAGGCGTAGTACTCGGCGGCGGCGGCGTTGGCGGTCGTCGTCTCGACCCGGCGCAGCGTAGCACGGCCGGTCACCGGGACGAAGCGCTCGCGCACCTCGCCCCCGTACATCGAGTGGTCGAAGGCGAGGGTGAAGCCGTCCGCGGCGAGCGGCCGGCAGAGGAGGACGCGGCCGGTGTCCAGATCGGTGGCAACGAGGATCGGGCGCGGAGCGGCGGGCGCGGCCAGGATCGGCCAGGCCAGCAGGAGGGCGAGG
>JBBSNJ010000386.1:0-4252 GCA_038232775.1 Thermomicrobiales bacterium | reverse complement strand
GGGGCCGCGGGGGGGGGGGTGCCCCACCCGCCCCTGGTGGGGGGGGCCCCGCCCCCCGGGGCCCGGGGGGGCGCCCCCCCCCCCCCCCCCCGCCCGCCCCGGTCACTCTCCGGTGCCTACCCTTGGTACCGCTCGTTCAAGGCGCGGATGCGGGCGCCGAGCTCTGCCATGCCGGCCTCGATCTCGACTTCGCCGCGCATCATCGGCAGCATGGCGGCGCCCGTTTCGATCAAGGTTTCGCCGAAGACGGGTTGCTTGTACCAGCTGGGGAGATACTGGGCGACCGCCTCCGTCCAGACGTCGTTGAAGGCGAAGTCGCCGAACGCCTCGCTGCGGACCCCGGTCCAGGCCTCGCTGTTGAGGTACGGCAGGTAGGGCGGCAGGATCCCCCACTCGCCGCAGGCCGCGGCCCCTTCCATCGAACCGAGGGCGAACTCCATGAAGTTGCGGACCTCCTCGGGGTGCTCGGTGTAGATGGTTGAGGCGATCGCGGCGCCGCCCCAATTGGCGGTGCGGGTCTCGCTCCCCTCGGCCCGCGGCAGGAGGGCGACGCGCCACTGGCCGAGCCCGGACTGCTCGTCGGTGACGTTCGGCTCGATGCCGAAGCCGCGATACCAGACGGCGTGGGGGAGGGCGGCGATCTGGCCGGCGGAGATCGAGGCGAAGAAGTTCTCCTCGGAGGCGACCTCGTCGATCGCGATGCCGGCGTCGTAGAGGCGCTTGACCTGCTGCATGGCGGCGATGCCCCGCTCGTCGTCGAGCGTGACCTCGGTCCCCTCGGCGTTGGTGATGGCGCCGCCGAGCTGGAAGAGGATGAAGGTAAAGAGCCGCGAGGTGTTCTCGTCGCCGGTCGTCGGGAAGGCGAGGGAGTAGGCGTCGGTTTGGGCCTTGACCTCTTGGGCGGCGGCGGCGAACTCATCCCAGGTCCAGCTGGCGGGGATTTCGACGCCGGCCTGCTGCCAGAGATCGGCCCGGTAGTAGAGGCCGACGGTGGCGATGTCGCCGGGGAAGGCGGCGTAGCGGCCGGTCGAGGGAATGAGGCACTCGGCGAGCTTGCCGGGGGCGAGCTCGGCCTCGTGCTTCTTGACCAGGTCGGTGACGTCGAGCAGGACCTCGTTGCGGCCGAACTCCTGGACCGCCTCGATCTCGGGCCAGAAGATGTCGGGCGTGCCCTCCCCTTGGGCGGCGAGGGTGGCGCGGAAGACCGCCATGTCGTTCTGTTCGAGCATGTCCAACGTGACGCCGGGGTAGGCGGCCTCGAAGAGGGGCTTGACCGGGTCGAACGGGTGGTTGGCGTGGACGAAGACGTCGAGGGTGACGTCATCCTGGGCGAGGGCGAGCCCCGACCGCCGGAGCGGCGAGAGGGCGAGGCCGCCGGCGAGGGCGGCACCGGTGCCGACCAGGCGGCGGCGGGAAAGGATACGGTTGGTCGGGTTCATGAATCTTCTCCGTCATCTACCGTTGGCGCCGCGGGCGCCGCGTTTGGTGCGGGACTGAGGGGATCGTCGGGTGGTCTCCCGCGCGGGAGTGGCGATCGCCATCTCGCTACCTTCGTCCCGCTCCCTCCGTCCCGACGTCTCCATCAGCAACCGGTCTCGTCGGCGAGGCCGGCGACCATCCGCTCGACCGCGGCCTCGGGGGTGAGGGCGCCGGTGAGGACCTCCTGGAAGGCGGGGAGGACGGTCTGCTTCGACCAACCGGGGTAGCCGGCGAAGGCGGGCGGCAGGGAGCCGAAGCCGAGCGTCTCGGTGGCGGCGGCGTAGATTGGGGTCTCGGTGATGCGGGGGTCGGTCGAAGCTTCGGTGTTGGGGGGGAAGTAGCCGGTCTCTTCGAGGAAGGCGATCTCGGTGTCGACCTTGCCCCAGTGGGTGAGCCAGGCCCAGGCGGCGTCCTCGTCCTCCGGCTGGGCGAGCCCGTTGTAGAGCGGGGAGACGCGGGCCACCTGGCCGCCAGGGCCGGCCGGGATCGGGGCGGTCATCACCTTGTCGCCGAGGGCGTCGGTGATCTCCTTGAGCGAGCCGGTGTGGTGGAGGACCATGCCGGTCTGGCCGGTGCGGAACGCCTCCATGATCTGGCGGTAGCTGTCGCCGGGGGCGCTCGGCGGCGCGGCCTGGTCGTCGGTCAGGAGGCCGGCGAAGAAGGCGAGGGCCTCGGTCGCCGCCGCCGGGTCGAGCGCGGCGCACCCCTGCTCGTCGACGATCGGGGTGCCGAACGCCTCGATGACGTCGATCAGGTAGCCCTCGCCGCCGTCGCCGCCGCGGAGGCCGAAGCCGTACCGCCCTTGGGCGGGGTCGGTCAACTGCCGAGCGATGTCGCCGAACTCCTGCCAGGTCTGGGGCGGGGCGGCGATGCCGGCCTCCTCGAACCAGTCGCGCCGGTAGTAGAGCCAGTTGACGAACATGAAGGCGGGGACGCCGTAGGTCGAACCGTCGACCTCGGCCCCGCTCCAGGCGGTCTCGGGGAAGGCGTCTCGGGTCTCCCACTCGGCGAGGCGGGCGTCGATCGGGGTCAGGGCGTCCATCGCGACCATGTCGCGGACGCGGTCGGCGGTGACCATCGAGGTGTCGGGGAGGCCGTCGGCGAGGGCGGCCGAGGTGAACTTGGCCATGAAGTCGGCGTTCGGGATGTTCTCCGGCACGACCTCGATGCCGGGGTGATCGACCGCGAAGGAGGCAAGGACCCGGTCGAGACCGGCCATCTCGGTCTCGCTCGTGAAGTGGTGCCAGTAGGTGACGCGGGAGCCCCCGTCTTGCGCCCGGACGCCGGAGCGGCGACCGAGGCCGCCGGCCAATGCCAGCCCGGCGCCCCCGGCCGCCGCGAGCTTGAGCGCTTGGCGCCGGTTGAAGCGTGCTCCCCCGAGCGTCCGTCCCGTCGTCGCCAGGGTCATGTCGACCTCCTCGTCCGTATCGTCTCGGGCGGCGCCATCGCCGCGCCGTTCGCGTTCCCGCTGCGTTGGCCCTCGGTCACCTCCTGACCCAGCGCGGGGTCGTCCGTCGTCTGCCACCCGCGACCCGAGACCTCCGACCCGATCGCCGCTCACCCCTTGATCCCGCCGGCCGTCAGGCCGCGGACGAGGGAGCGTTGGACGACGCTGAAGAAGAGGATGATCGGGACGATGCTGATGATGCCGCCGGCGCTGAGCTGGCCCCAGGGGAGCTGGAACTCGCCGACCATCAACTGGAGACCGACCGGCCAGGTGCGGGAGCCGCCGCTGGTGGTCAGCATCAGGGCGAAGAGGAACTCGTTCCAGGCCGAGATCGCGATCAGGACCGCGGTCGCGATCAGACCGGGGCGGACGAGGGGGAGGACGATCCGGAAGAGGGCGCCGAGGCGGGTCGAGCCGTCGACGCGGGAGGCATCTTCCAGATCGGGGGGGATGGCGTCGAAGAAGCCCTTCATCATCCAGACGCACAAGGGGAGGAGGAAGGTGGTGTAGGCGAGGGCGAGACCGACGCGGGAGTCGAGCAGGCCGAGCCCACGGAGCATGATGAAGAGGGGGACGAGGAGGAGGACGAAGGGGAACATCCGGATCACGAGGTAGAAGACGAGCAGTCCCTGGCGGCCGCGAAAGCGGTAGCGGGAGATGCCGTAGGCGGCGAGCAGGCCGAGCAGCAGGCAGACGACCACGGTGATGCCGGTGACGACGGCGCTGTTGAACATCAGGCGGGGGAACTCGGAGCGGCGCCAGAGGGTGACGTAGTTCTCGAAGGTGACGCGGCGGGGGACGTACTGCAGGGTGCGGGTGACGATGTCGGTCTCGGCCTTGAGCGAGGTGAGGGCGGTCCAGACGAGCGGGAAGAGGGCGAAGAGGACGGCGAGGAGGACGACGAGACCGGCCGCGAGGTCGAGCGCGAGCTTGGTCCGGCGGAGCGAGTGGGTCATCGGTGTTCCTCTCTCCAGCTCGACTCAGTCGCGCGAGACGCCGGAGGCGCGGACGTAGAGGACGGTGAAGACGATCAGGACCAGGAGGAGGACGACCGAGAGGGCGGCGGCGTAGCCGAAGTCGAAGCTGAGGTAGGCGGTCTTGAAGGCGTAGAGGGAGAGGACCTCGGTGGCGTGGCCCGGCCCGCCGCCGGTGAGGACGATCAGGAGATCGGGGCCGTTGACGAGGCCGATCACCCGCAGGATGGTCGAGGCGACGATGACCGGCATCAGCAGCGGGACGGTGATGTGGCGGAACTGGTCCCAGTGGCCGCTGCCGTCGGTGGCGGCGGCGTCGTAGAGCTCCTGGGGGATCGCTTGCAGGCCGGCG
>JBBSNJ010000385.1:0-4276 GCA_038232775.1 Thermomicrobiales bacterium | reverse complement strand
CGGCCGGCGCTCGGCTCGCGGGGTGGCGCGGGCGCGGTCGTCGTCGGCCGCGCCGACGTTTCTCGCTCGACGGTGTCGCGGTCAGCCATCGTGCCGGCCGATCGCCCGGTCCAATATCTCCTCCTGGGTCGCCCCGCCACGGGGGAACTCGGCGACGAGCCTCCCCTCGCTGAGCACCAAGATCCGGTCGGCCATCGACAGGATTTCCGGCAGCTCGGACGAGACGAGCAAGATGCCGGCGCCCCCCTCGGCCAATCCCTCCATCAACCGGTAGACCTCGACCTTGGCGCCGACGTCGATGCCGCGGGTCGGCTCTTCGAGCACGAAGACGCGGGGCCGCGCCTGGAGCCAGCGGCCGAGCACGACCTTCTGCTGGTTGCCGCCGGAGAGTCGTCCGACCGGGGCGTCGAGACCTGGCGTCCGGATGCGGAGTGATCGGATCGAGGCGTCGGCCCGCTCCCGCTCCCGTCGGCGGTCGATCACCCCTGCCCGGCTGACGGCGGCGAGAGAGCTGAGTGAGAGGTTCTCGCGCACCCCCAGCCCGAGGACCAAACCCTCCTCCTTCCGCTCCCCCGGCACCAGGGCCATCCCGGCCCGGCGCGCCCGCTCGGGGGTCGGCGTCCCCAACGAACGGCCGTCGACGATGACCTCGCCGCGGTCGGCGCGGCGGGCGCCGAAGAGAGCTTTGACGAGCGTCTCCGCCCCGGAGCCGAGCAGGCCGAAGACGCCGACGATCTCGCCGGCATGGACGGTCAGGTCGATCTCGTGGATGGCGCCGCGGCGGGAGAGACCGTGCACCTCCAGCACCGGCGCCGCCGAGGCCGGGGCCGGGCGCGGCGCGAATTCGGCGACGTCGCTGCCGACCATCTGCCGCACCACCCGCGCCCGGTCGGTGGCGGCGGTCGGGGCGTCTCCGACCACCGCGCCGTCGCGGAGGACGACGACCCGATCAGCCAGGGCGAAGACCTCGTCGAGCCGGTGGGAGACGTAGATGATCGACACGCCCTGCGCCGCCAGCGCCCGGACTAGGGCGAAGAGGCGGGAGGCGTCCTCGTGGTTCAGGGCCGCGGTCGGCTCATCCATCACGAGGACGCGGGCATCGAGCGAGAGGGCGCGAGCGATCTCGACGATCTGGCGCTCGGCGACCGGCAGCGCCGCCACCGGCTGCCGCACCCGGCCGGCCAGGTCGGGCGCCAGGGGCGCCAGGATGGCGGCGGCCTCCCGCTCGGTCGCGGGCCAGTCGATCCGTGGCCCGCGGCGGGGCAGCTTGCCGAGCAGGACGTTCTCGGCGACGGAGAGGGTCGGGACGTAGTTGAGCTCCTGGTAGATGACGGCGATGCCGAGGCGGCGGGCGGTGGCGGGGTCGGTGAGGGCGACGGTCCGGCCGTCGATGGCGATGGTGCCGCTGTCGGGCGCGATCTCTCCCGCCAGCGCCTTGGCGAGCGTCGATTTGCCGGCCCCGTTCTCGCCACAGAGAGCGACGATCTCGCCGGGCCGCAGGTCGAGCGAGACGCCGCGCAGGGCGCGGACCCCGCCGAACGACTTGGTGATGCCGGAGAGCCGCAGCCGCGGCGGTTCGTCGGTCATGCGTCCTCCGGCGACGAGAGGCGTCAGGCGTTCGGCGTTGGGCCACCTGCATCGGCCAACTGGCAACTGAGAACTGGCAACTGGCACCTGGTGCGGCCGACCCGCTGTCGATGCAGGAGAACGGACGAGATCGGCGCGAGCGCCTGCCCTCCGGTTGCCGGTTCCCGATCTCCGCTCCCTCCTCCGGGAGGCGGGAGCGGGGGAGACGGGGCGACCGCGCTCGGGGAGAGGACTCATCAGGCATCCGGGAGAACGCTTCGCACTCCCGCGGCGGCGGCCGGCGCTCACCCCCGGCTCCTCTCCTGGTGCGCGGGAGAGGGGAGAGTGGTCGCGGACCCGAGGGGACCACCGACGATCCACCCGGACTTAGGATCAGACGTCGGGTCAGGCGCAGGCGTCTGGGTAGTACTGGTCGATGTTGGCGGCATCGATCCAGAGGTGATCGACGTAGACGGCGTCGGGCGGCTCGACGCCGTTGGCGAGGTCGATCGCGAGCGGGATCAGTTGGTCCCCGTAGCGGTCGGGGAAGTAGGCGACCGAGCCGACGAAGGCGTCGGTGCCGGCGCAGATCTCGTCGCGGGCTTCGATCGTGGCGTTCTGGCCGGCGATCAGCACCTGATCGGTGCGGCCGGCCTGCTCGACGGCGCGGAGGGCGCCCACGGCGCTCGGGTCGTTGATCGCGGTGACGAGGATGTGGTCGGCGTCGCCGAGGCGCGTCAGCACATCTTGCATCGCCGTCAGACTCCCCTCCAGGCTCCCCTTGCCGTCGACGCGGACGATCTTGTCGTCGGTCAGGCTTGGCAGCGCCGCCTGGGCTGCCTCGATCGCGCCGTCGATCCGCTGCTGGGGCAGCTCGCCCGACTGCGGCAACTCGAGGGCGACCAGGGCGTCGACGTCGCCGCCCCAGCGCTCCTGGGCGACGCGGGCCAGGTTTTCGCCGCCGATCCGGCCGGCGGTCAGGTTGTCGGCGCCGAAGAAGACGGCGCAGGGGTGCGGAATGTCGATCGCGATCACCGGGATCTCCGCCTCCTCGAACTTGGCGCAGAGCGCGGGAGCGACCCCGACGTCGGTCTGGAACTCGATGGCGACCCCGATGCCACGGGTGATCAAGTTGTCGGCCACCTCGAGCGCCTTTTGGGGGTCGTACTCGTTGTCGGCGATGATCAGCTCGACCCCGAAGCACTCCGCCGCCCGCTCCAGACCGGCGTTGACGTCCTGGACGAAGGGGAATTCGCCGGAGAGCCCGGCGTAGCCGACGACTAGCCCGTCGGGGGCGGCGCCGGAGGTCGGGGTGGCGGCCGGACAGTCGGCGGCGCCGGCGGGGGTCGCTTGCCGCGCCGAGGCGGGCGCAGGGGCGAAGGCGGGCGTGCTGGAGAGGATCAGCGATGCCGCCACCAGGGCGGCGAGGCGAACGAGCGTCGCGCGTGCCATCGTCTCGGCTCCTCAGCGAATCGTGTCGTCGCCGGCGGCGCCGTCGCCGCCGGATGTCGGGCCTAACCGCTGCGCGCCGCCGCGCCGCAGCGGCGTCGGCGCTTCCCCGGGTTCCTGGCCGCCGCCTCCTTTCTCCTCCGAGGGACCGTGATCTGTTCGGCCGCGCCCCCGGGGTGGCGGCGACCGAGTAGGTTCGAGGAGGGGGGCCAACCGCCGCTCCGCCCGCTGGATGTGGAGGGCGTCCCGCCTAATCACTTCGGCCTGGTCCCCGGCGCGGAGGGCGGCGAGGATCGTGCGGTGCTCCCGGCCGCCCGCATCGTGGTCGATGATGCCGGCACCGGCGTAGAGCCGGCCGACGTGGAGATGGAAGTGGAGGTCGGTCCAGGCTCGGATCAGGAACTCATTGTCCGACATCCCGACCAGCGCCCGGTGGAATGCGCGGTCGGCCTGGTTGAAGGTCTTGTAGGCCCGGTAGTCCGGGCCGGGGTCGACCGCCTCCATCTGGTCGAGGGTGGCGGCGAGGCGATCGGCGACGGCGGGGTCGAGGGCGTCGCCGCCGAGGGCGTGGAGCTCGAACAGGGAGCGGACCTCGAACAGGTGGTGGTAGCCGGCCTCGGTCAGGCGGGGCGCGACGCGGTAGCCGCGGTTGGCCGAGAAGACCACTAGGCGCTCGGCCGTCAACCGGGTCAGCGCTTCGCGGAGGGGAGTGTTGCTCATCGTCAAATCGCGGGCGAGGGCGTCGATGGTGAGGGGGGTGGCTGGGGGCAGGTGCCCCTCGAAGATCGCCTCGACGATCGCCTCGTAGGCGAGATCGGCCAGGCTGGACCGGGAGCGTCGCCGGAGCGGGGCGACGGTGTGGCTCATTGTCCAAGTCGCCGTCGGCGGCATTCAAGACTCCGAGCGCATGAATGCAAGAAGGAGGATGCATCGTGCACGATTATCGCTGGAGGATATCAGAGGCTCTGAACGGTGGCAAGAGCCCGCGGGCGGACGCTCGCCCGGATGGGCGGCGAGGAGGTCGGCACGTCTCGCGATGGGCTGTTCGTCAGCCGACGCCTCGGGCCGCGGCCGATGTGATAGCCTCGCCGGGCGTGACGTGGGGATGGGTGGACAGCGAGGCGGGGGGCGACGATGCGATTCGAGGGGCGGACGGCGATCGTGACCGGCGCGGCGCGCGGGATCGGACGGGCGGTCGCCGCCCGGCTCGCTTCGGAGGGGGCGGGGGTCCTGCTCGCCGACATCGACGAGGCGGCGGCGG
>JBBSNJ010000384.1:0-4286 GCA_038232775.1 Thermomicrobiales bacterium | reverse complement strand
CTCCGCGCCGTCGAAGGCGAGGATCGAGCCCGTACTGTCCCCGGCGTCACGGGAGTCGAGATCACGGCCAAGCTCAACCACCCGTTGGTGCCGTTGCCGGAGGGCGCCGCCTACCTCGGCTTCATCTTCGCCCGCGCCGCCACCCCCGCCGCCGCCGAGGCAGCCCTCCGCGCCGCCCACGCCCGCTTGCGCTTCCAAATCGAGCCGACCTTGACCTTGACCGCCGTTCCCTAGCGCTGCGCCGACCGTTGTGCGCCTGGTACGGGCGACGCATGCGTCGCCCGCTGCCATGGACGACGGACGATGCATGCGTTGCCCCTCCAACGGGAGGGGGCAGCGATCCTGCCCCAACCCGCGAGTCGTCCTCGTCCCGATCGACCGCGGGCGGTGGATTGGGGTTCACGTCTTACCGAATCCGGGTGATCGCCGTCGCTTCCCTGGGAAATGCCCTTACCCCCAACCCCCTCTCCCGTGCGCGGGAGAGGGGGCGTCAGACGGAATCTGGGTGAACGCTTCGCATGCCCGTGGCGGCAGCCGGCCGTCACCCCCGGACCCGCTCCAGGTGCGCGGGACAGGGACGAGGGGGAGCGTGGTCGCGGACCGCCGGGCGCACACCCAGGATCCACCCGGGTTCCGTCTGACTGGCTCGATCCAATCGAACCGGGCGGTCGCGTCCGGTTCTCTGGAAGGGGTCCCCCACGGCTTCAGCGCCGCTCTGGGCCGGCACCGGGTTCCGCTCTCCATCAGGGCGTCGGGACGCGCGGGCGAAGGGAGAACCTCAATCTGACGGGAGCGAGAGGTTTGAGCCAGGCTCCGTGTCAGTCCGCCGGCAGCGAAACCGCTGATCTGGCCAGATCGGCGGTCGGCGCCACCGCGTAAGCGACCTCGGTCCCCGCCTGGCTCAGTCGCGCCGAAACGGCGTCCCCCGCCAACGCTGAGTTGGCCGCCGTCCCGGTCCACTCCCCGCCGTAGCGCTGCTGCGCATAGCTCTGGAGCGCCCGAGAGAAGGCGATCGCGTCCCCCTCCGTGTCCCAGACCGAACGCCAGACCAGGACCTCCTCGTCGTCCCGGCTCCAGAGCGCGTAGCGGTCCCCGTCCCACCCGGCGGCGGCGTTGCGCGCTGGCTCGGGCAGATCGAGCGTGCCGAGCAAGGCGTTGAACCCTTGACCCTCGGCCAGGTCGGCCAAGATCACCGACGTCAGCAGCTCGCCAGCGGTGTCCTGGTCGATCTCCCGCCATCCCTCACCGAGCGCCCCGGCCTCCGGCAGCGCCACCTCGGTCGGCTCGTCGCGCTCCGAGAACCGCTCCGGGTGTAGCACCTGCTCGGTGGTCGTCGGTGGGTCGGTGTAGGCGGCGTCGACCGCCGCCCAGCCCCCTGCCCCCCGCAGCGCCTGGACGAACTCCAGCCCCTGAGTGTAGGGAAAGATCAACCAGACCGCCAGGGCCGCCGGTCCTTCGAGCGGCGCCGCCGCCGCCCCCGAGGCGAGCACGAGCCCCGCCGCCAGTGCCGGATCGGCCGCGACGTAGTCGAGCGAGGCCGCGGTGGCGTCCCCCTCGTAGAGGGAGACCAGGGCCAGCGCCGCGTCGTCCGACAGTTCGGGCGCGTCCTCCCCGATCAGGTCGCCGAGTCCGAGGTAGGCGTCCTGGAGCGCGTGCACCGCCTCGTGGGAGTAGGTGAACTCCTCCAGCGGTCCGAAACCCTCCGCCTCGCTGACCACCACCATCTCGTCGGTCTCGGGGTCGTAGTACCCCGCCACCTGATCCCCGAGCAGGGTGATGTAGACCTGCTCCAGGTCGGTCCCGGCCGGCACCAGGCCAAGCGCCGCCCAGGAGCGAGCCTCCGCCGCCGCCTCCTCCGGCGGATACCCTTCGGCGATCTGGGCCGGCAGCTCCCGCCGCAACTCCTCCGGCGTCTGGAACCGCTCCTGGATCTCCGCCACCGGCGGCAGCTCCCGCAGCTCGGCCATCGCCGCCGCGATCCGGTCGAACTCCGGCTCCAGAGAATCCACGTCGCTCTGGGCCAGGCTCGCGGCCGGACCGGCGACGGCGAGGATCAAGGCGACAGCCGTAGCCAGCGCGGGCGACCGTCGAATCCCATCTCGAACGTTCACAAGCAGGCTCCTGGGTAAGACGGCGCTCCGCCGCGGCCGCGGGTGGGGCACCGCTCGCCCCTCGCCGCGTCAGGTCAACGATCGCTCCGCCGGCGCTTGGTCGCGGGTCGTAGCGCTCCCTCGTCGGTCCTCACGAAGGGCGATGATCGTCCGCTCCGCCAAGGACGGCTCGGACGCGAAGACGTAATACACTGTCTGGCCGGAGACCGCCAAACGGACTTCCCCGCTCTTGGCCGCGATCGCGACCGAGTCGAGCGCGTCGCCGCGGTGCTGGCTGCCCCAGCGGGCTTCTTCCCTCGCCAGCAGCGCCAGCGCGAAGGCTCGGGCGTCCCGCTCCGAGTCCCAGACGCTCCGCCAGACGAGGACTTCCTCCACGTCTCCGGCCCAGAGAGCGTAGCGGTCGCCGTCCCAGCCGGCCGCCGCATTGGCGATCGGCTCCGGGATCCGGCCGCGGCCGAATCCGGCCGCCGCCTCGGACGACGCACTGTCGGTCGCCAGCACGACCGCGGTCAGGAACTCGCCGAGCGACTTCTCCGTCACGGTTTGCCATCCGGGACCGAGGGTCGCCGCCGGGTCGGGCAGTGAGACGGGGGTCGGGTCGTCCCGCTCCGCGAGGAACTTCTCCGGGTGCATGACCTGCTCGGTGCTGAGCGGTGGCGCCGCAAACGCGGCGTTGACCGCCGGCCAGCCGCCTGCCTCCCGCAGCGCCGCTACGCAGTCGCGGCCGTAGCTATAGGGGAAGGGAAAGGTCGCCCGCAGCAGGGGAAGGATCGGCTCGGAGACCGGCGTCGCCCCTGGCTCCGGCGTCCCCCGCGCCGCACCAAGACCGAGGAGCTGCTCCAGCAGCGGCTCGTCCCGCTCGAACCACTCGGGGTGGGCGCTCAGGTACTCGAAGCCGGCGACGGTGGCGTCGCCCTCGACCAATGCCGCGACCGCCAGCCCTTGGTCGGTCAGCCGCTCGCCGACGTCCCCACCCAGGGCGTCGAGCCCGAGGTGCTGTTCTTGGAGAGCATGGACCAGCTCGTGGCTGTAGGTCACCACGGCACCGGAGTCGAGCCGCCCGTCGTCGTCGAGCACGAACAGCGCGTTCGCCTCCGGGTCGTAGAACCCGCCCACCCCCCGCTCGAAGTAGCGGGCGTAGGCGGCGCGGAGGTCGGTGTTGGCAGGCACGAGCCCGAACGCTGCCAAAGCCTGGGATTCCGCCGCCGCCACCGCTGCCGGCAACTCTTCGTTGATGTCGGCCGCGATCCGAGCCGTCGCCTCGTCCCGCGTCAAGAACTGGGTCTCGACCTTGGACAGGAGCGGCAGCCCGCGCAGCGCCGCGGTCGCCCGAGCGATCTGTTCGAGGTCTGCTTGGCTCGGCTGCTCCTGCTCCTCCGTTTCGCCCGCAAGCCCGGTCCCGGCCGAGGCTGACTGGCCCGCGATCACCACCGGCACCAACGATGCCCGCTGCTGGCCGGATGGCTGCGCCCTGGAAGCGGCCGGCCACACGCTCATGCCCAGAGCGAGAGCGAGGAGAACGACGACCGGCGTCAACGACCGACCGACCCCCCGTTCGTAGATTTGCGTCACTATCGAAGCTCCATCCATCTCACTCGCGATTCGTCCCGGGTCGCCCAGACGCGCCAGCCGCGCCGCCGACCGAACGGCCCGCGGCGCGAGCGCCGATGCCCCGTCGGCCAGGGGTCAGGATACGTCGAGTTCCCGCTGCATCACGAGCGCGATAGAGGTTTAGCTGGGTCGGGCGATGACCCCGGTTGACGACGGCGAGCGCTTGCTGCCGCTCGATCATGGCCGGGGCAGAGCATGCATTCGACACCGAGCGCGGCAACTGCCAGCGCAAGGGACGCACGAAGTTTGTCGTGTGGTCGGGAGTGTCGGGGGCGGTGGAACCGGGCGTAAAACGAGGTGGAGTGCGGAGTCCTGAGAGTGAGCGATGGCATGAGGTGAGCGCAACCCCGCGCTCGAGCCAAGAACGGCGAGCATCCCGCTCTCGGCGGCCCCGGCGTCGACGGGTTCGCCCTCCGCTCGGTCACTACCCCTGCGCCAGGGCTGCCCATATCCCCGAGGAACCGCTTCCAGTCCGCCAGGCAGTTACCGGCGTTGGTGCCTCGACCAACTCTTCGGCGCGATCACGGTGCGCCGGGTCGCAGGAGGATGAGCGATGCGGACGCT
>JBBSNJ010000383.1:0-4298 GCA_038232775.1 Thermomicrobiales bacterium | reverse complement strand
TGGCCGCGACCGCCCCCTTCCCGGTCGAGCGGGTCGAGCTCCTCTACCGGCCGGTCGGGGCCGAGACCCTCCGCCTCGCCCTGCCCGACCTACCGCCCGACCCAACCCCTGGGGTCGCGATCGCCCACCAGGTCGACCTCCGGGACGGCGAGCTGCCGCCCGGTCTCGACCTCCGCTATCGCTGGCGGCTGCTCGGGGCCGGGGGCCGGGCGGTCGAGACGGCCGAGCGGACCGTCGCTTGGCGCGACGACCGCTTCGGCTGGGAGCGCTACGCCGGGGAGCGGGCGACCGTCCACGCCTACGGCGGCGCCGGTTTCGCCGGGACGATCCTGGAGGCGACGGAGCGCGAGATCGCCCGTCTCGAAGCGCTCTACGGCGCGGTCCTGCCCGGCCCCGCCGAGGTCTGGATCTACGCCTCCGGCGACGACCTGGGCGGGGCGCTGCGGCCGAACTCCGAGGAGTGGGTGGCGGGCGCGGCCTACCCCCGCTACCGTCTGATCCTGGCCGTGGTGCCCGAGGGGAACGAGGCCGAGCTGGAGCGGGTGATCCCCCACGAAGTGAGCCACCTGGTGCTCGCCGCGGCGACCGAGAATCCGTTCTCGGAACCGCCCGCCTGGCTCGACGAAGGGCTGGCCGTCCTCCAGGAGGCGGGGGCCGATGGTCCGTACCTGGCGCTGGTGCGGCAGGCCCAGCTCGACGGCGAGCTCGACGGGTTGCCCGCCCTGGCCGGCCTCTTCCCCTACGACACGGCCGGCGCCCAACTCGCCTACGCCGAGAGTCTGAGCGTCGTCGCCTACATCCGGGATCGGTACGGGGACGCGGGGATCGGGCGGCTGGTCGCCGCCTTCCGCGAGCCGGTGACCGCCGCCGGCGCCGTCCGCCGGGCGCTCGGGGTCTCTCTGCCCGAGCTGGAGGCGGGCTGGCGCGGGGCGCTGGCGGCCGAGACCGGCCCCTTCGCGGGGATCGGGCGGAGCGGCGAGCGGGGAGGACGGAGATTGAACGGCTTGGACGCGCTGCTCGCGGCCTCGGGCACGCTGGTGATGGCCGTCGCCGCCGTGCTGGCGGTGGTCGTCGGCGTGGTCGTCCTGCGGCGCTCGCGCCGCACCGCCTTCCCGGACGAGGATGAGGGGGAGGGGGCAGACGGGTCGACCCCGGCTCCGCCCGCTGGGACGGCCGCCCGGCCCCCGACCGCGGTCTCGTCCGCCTCGGCCCCCCAATCTTGGGGGGAGACGCCGTCTCCCTAGCGCGCCGTGGCAGCGTTGTCCCGCTTCGTGCTCGACGGCAGGCGCCGACGGCCGGCCCACGGCCGAGGACGAGGCAAACGGCGCCCCTTCCCAGTCGGGCGGGGACGTCGAACGCCCGACCGGCGCCGGCCCCCGACCGGATTCGGGCGGGGCTGCGCGACCTTCGACGGGCCGCCGTCCGCCGCGTGCTAGACTCCCCGCCATCGAGGGCGACCGCGGCAGAGAGATTGGACGACATGGGCGACAAAGCCGGGGCGTTGGTCGCCGAGGGGGGGGAACGCTCCCGCATCCTCGACCCGGCGGCGATCGAGCGGAAGCTGGCCCTGAACAGCTACAACGTCGATCCCTCGCGCGCCCACATCCGGATCATCGACCACGACGTCTGCCTCCAGTGCGAGCGCCAGCAGTGCATCAACTGCTGCCCGGCCAACTGCTACGCCCCGGCCGACGACGGGCGGGTCGTCTTCTCCTACGAGGGGTGCGTCGAGTGCGGCACCTGCCGGATCGTCTGCCACGTCTACGACAACATCGAGTGGACCTACCCGCGGGGCGGCTTCGGCATCCAGTACCGGTACGGGTGAGGCGGCGGACGGCAGACGGCAGACGCCAGACGCCAGACGCCAGACGCCTGACGCCAGACGGCAGTAGTCAGTACGGCGCTCAGCATCGGATGTTCGACTTACTGGCGTCTGGCGTCTGGCGTCAGGCGTCTGGCGTCTTTCGCGGAGCGAGACGATGTATTGGACCGAGAAGCACGTGCTGGCTTGCACCGCGTCCCACTGCGCCCAGAAGGGGGCGAACGACGTCCTGATGCGGCTGCGGCGGGAGGTGCTGCGGCGCGGGCTGGACGCGAAGATCATGGTCAACACCTGCGGCACGATCGACCTCTGCGACGTCGGGCCGAACATCGTCGTCTACCCGGACGGGGTCGTCTACTCGGGCGTCACGCCGAAGGACGTGCCGGAGCTGGTCGACGCCCTGGCCGCCGGCACCGTCGTCGAGCGGCTGCGGGTCGGGCCCGGCGCCCCGGCCGAGGAAGCGCGGCGGGCGTTCTACGCCGCCGCGGTCGCCCCCGATCCCACACGACCGGCGGCAGAGTTCGCCGCGCTGGCGGGGGAGCACGGCTTCGACGAGGCGTGGCTGGGCGAGCAGCAGCGTCGCGGCTTCATCGCCCGCAAGCCCGGCCCCGACGGCGGCGGGGAGACGATCACCGTCACCTCCAAGGCGCGCGGTCGGTACGGGGTCTGATACGAACGTCGGTTGAACCGTTCCGCTCTCGGGAGCGGGACAAGCTCCCCTGTCCCGCGCGCGGGACAGGGGCAAGGGGGCCGGGGGTGAGAGCATCTCCCCGGGTAGCCGAAGTCATGACCCGAAGTTCGTATGATCCGCCCCTTGGCCGGGTTGCCCTCCACCGCGGTCCACGAGCACCGATGACGGACGCGGCCGGGTTCGGCCGGCGCTGAGGGCAGGGTCATTGGCGGCCGGCGAGACCGACCGGCCCCTCGGCCAGGTGGCGAGGTGGCGCTGGGCCGGACGGGCTGGCCGCGGGGGCGTATCATGGCGGGAACATTGGGGCCGACGGGAGCGACCGGCGGCCCGGCTCGCCGCGACGACGGACCGCGATCGGGGGACCGTGCCGGCTCCCGCGCTCCTCGGGGCGATCGGCCGGGACTGTCGCCCAGCCGATTCCGACCCCGAGCCGGGGACTCGGCGGCGGGGACGGGGGTAGGGGTGGGGGTGGGAGCCGGCGTCCGCCGGACGATCATCGCGACCCCGCCCGGAGAACGTTGAACGTGGCTACGCGCGAGGGCCGAGTCAGCGGCCCACCCACCCGCCCGCGGCGGTCGAGCGAGCCAGCGCCCGCCGCCCCCGCGCCGGCGCCCGGACGGCTGCGGCGGGTCTCGACCCGGCTCGGCTACCCGGAGCCGCGGGCGTTGCTGGTCCGGTTGGCGATCGCGGGCGCGATCGTCGTCGTCGCGCTGCTGAGCAACCGGACGTTCCTGCTCTGGGGCATCTTCGCCACGCTGGCGGTGCTGGTGGTGCCGGTCGGGCGGGCGCGCTCGTTCGTCCTCTCGTTCGCCCCCTACGCGGCCGTCTGGTTCCTCTTCTCGGGGCTCCGCTCGCTGGCCGACGAGACGATTCTGGCGCGGACGCTGAACCTGCACGTGGCGCGATTCGAGCGGTGGCTGTTCGGCGGCCAACTGCCGACGATCAGCCTCCAGGAGCGGTTCTTCGACCCGGACCACCTGCGGCCGTGGGACTACCTGCTGACGGGGGTCCACTGGTCGTACTTCATCGTGCCGCAGGTGGTGGCGGTCCTGATCTGGCACAAGAACCCGCTGCTGTTCCGGCGCTACTTGGCCGCGTTGGCGCTGCTGCTGGCGGTCGGGCTGGCGCTCTACTTCTTGATCCCGACCAACCCGCCGTGGCTGGCGCCGGACGCGGTCGACTCGCCGGCGGCGGTCCAGGTGTCGCGGGTGATGGCGACGATCGGGGAGGCGATGGGGGGGGGGCTCTACCGGGCCAGCTACCGGGTGGTCGGGGAGTCGAACCCGATCGCGGCGATGCCGTCGATCCACATGGCGGTGACGTTCCTGCTCGTCTTCCCGGCCTGGATGGCGGGGAAGCGGTGGCGGATCGCGGCGGTCGCCTACGCGGCGGCGATGGCGCTGGCGCTGGTCTATTTGGGCGAGCACTACGTGGTCGACGTCGCGGTCGGGATGCTGATCACCACCTACGGTTGGTTCGCCGCCGGCGTCTGGCTGGAGCGGATCGCGCCGGTGCTGCGGCGGGCGCGGACGCGGGGCGAGGCGCCGACGGGGCAGCCGGCGCTGCCGCAAGTAGTGGGTAGTGGGTAAGTGGGTAGTGGGCAGTGGGTGGTGGGCAGAGGGCAGTGAGCAAAGATCGAGCGTCAGGACAACAACCCTCGGAGACCCGACGCCGGACTACCACTACCCACTACCTACTACCCACTGCCCACCAGGCGCGCGAGGAGTGGAGGCCCCTTGACCCCCCCCCCGACGAGTAGAGTGGCGACATCGGGAGGGGCAGTGC
>JBBSNJ010000382.1:0-4303 GCA_038232775.1 Thermomicrobiales bacterium | reverse complement strand
TTGCCGGCCGTCCAGACGTTGAACGTCTGCGGCTCGTCGTAGGTGGTGACACCCTCGGGCGAGATCGTGCCGACCCAGCCGCGCGCGCGCTCGAAGGCGGCGATCGCATCCGGGTTGTTGACCGTCACCTCGCCGTCTTGGTTGATGATCGTGCCGCCGCCGTTGGAGACCTGCCACTCCAGCCCGTTGCAGGTCAGACCCTCGTAGGCGTTGCCCTGCCAGACGAAGCCGACGAAGTCGGCGTTGCCCGCCTCCCGCTCACCGTCCTGGATCGTCTGCGCCGCCGACTCCATCTCGTCCCAGGTCGCCGGCGTGGCCGTGATCCCGTACTTCTCGAGCAGATCGGTCCGGGAGTAGAAGAGCCCGGCGTCGGTGAACCACGGCATCCCGACCAACTTGTCGTCGACCGTGTTGTTCTCGATGATCGCCTCGAAGTGCTGGCTCGCCAGCTCGCCGAGCGGCTCGCTCAGGTCGATCGCGTGCTCGGCCACCACGCCCGGCCAGATGACGTCGATCTGGTAGACATCGATGTCGCTCGACTGGGCCGCGAACTGCTGCCGGTACGCCTGGAGCCGGTTGGTGGCCGACGTCTCGCCCCGGATGAAATCGACGTTGATTCCGGTCGCTTCGGTGAACTTCCCGATCGCCGCCTCGATGAACGCCCCGTTCGGGTCGGTCGAGTCGGCCAGGATGGCGGTGATCTGCGACCCGTCGAGGTCCGTGCGCAAGCCTTCCGGCATCACCATCGTGCTGGCCGGAGCACCCGCGGTCGGCGACGCCTGGGCGGCGGCCCCCCGCGTCTGCGCCGAGAGCATCAGGCCGACGAGCGGCGCGCTCAGGCCCAGGGCAGCGGCCCGGCGCAGCATCTCGCGCCGCGAGACATGTCCAGCCAGGCTCTCCGCCATCAACCGCGTGACCGGATTCGGCAGCGGGTTTCCGTTCGTGGCGTCATTCTGGCGCCCATTGACTGATCGCATCAGCGTCCTCCTTGAAGCAAGCGGCGCACCGGGCGACACCGCCCGGTCTCCCGTCACCCTCGGTTACGTCGCGTGAGCCAGGATTGGATTGAAATTCCCGGCACCGGCGACCAATGGTGACGACCGCAGGGTGTTTTCTGCCGCATATCCAGTGCCACGAAGTCCAACCCGGCAGCGGCAGCGACCATTCGGCCCACCGCGCTCCCCGCTGTCGCAACCGGAGGCAACCCCGTCACTCCGGCCCCTCGCTCGCAACCACCGCCGCCATCAATGCCCGCACCCGCTCCCGATCGACCGCGTTCCAGGTCACCCCGTCCACCTTCAGGCTGGAGCCCACCACCGCCCCGTCGGCGTGGCGCAGCAGGGCCGCCGCCGCCTCGGCCTTGAACCCCGTGTTGACCAGCACCGGCACCCCCGTCCCCCCAACCGCCGCCGCCACGTCGGCCAGCCCCGAGGCGTCGACTGGCTGCCCGGTGATCGGCCCCGAGACGCAGAGCGCGTCCGGGCTCGACGAGAAGACGACCGAGCGCGCCACCTCCGGCAGCGGCCGCGGCGCCAGCGGCGCCGCGAACTCGGCGTTGATATTGAACAGCAGCCGCACCCCCTCCGCCCCCAGCTCCCGCCGGTAGCGGAAGCCGTCCCCCGCCGAGCGCACCCAGAGCCCGAAATCGCCGGCGAAGGCCCCGGTGAAGATCTCGCGGGCGAAACTCGCCCCCGTCGCCGCCGCCACCGCCAGCGTCGCCCGCGGGTCCCAAAGGACGTCGACCCCGAACGGCACCGACAGCTCCCCCCGCAGCGAGGCGACTGTGTCGGCCAGCCCCGCCACCGAGGCGAAGTCGGCATCGAGCCGGTAGGGCCGGTCGTTCTCGTTGCAGAACATCACCGCGTGGATGCCGCCCGCCTGGAGCGCCTCGAGGTCGCGCCGCACCCAATCGCGGACGTGGGCCATCCCCCCGGCCGCGTCGTAGAGCGGCGTCCCGGGCAAGGGCGGCAGGTGGGCCATGCCGATGATCGGCTTCGCCGCGCCGGTCAACTCCGAGAGCCAGTGCGTCCCCGTCGTCATCCCCGTCCGTCCCTTTCGCTTCGAGTGATTGTGATTGCCGCCGTCGCCCGCCGTCCGCTCGGCGGCGCCCCGAGGGTCACGTCCCCCGCCCGTCGCTCGATCAGTCCGGCACCTCGTAGCGCCCCGACTTGGCCGTCAGCCGGATCCGGAAGACGACTGTCTCCGGCCCGAGCGTCGGCACCGCGGCCGGCGGCGGGTAGATCAGGCGCAGCGCCCGCTCGCGCCCCGCTGGGTCGCCGATCTCCTCGAACGTCCCCTCCGCCACCGCGCTCCGCCACCGGTCGGACGCTTCCGCCTGGTCGACCTCGATCGTCACCAACGGCTGCGCCCGCATGATCCGCAGCTTGCGGCCCGGTCCCGATTGGGCGTAGAGCGCCTCCCCGTCGTAGCCGTAGGCCAGCGGCACCAGATACGGCCGGGCGTCCTCCCCCTCTCGCCCGTGGGCGCAGCAGGCAATTCGGCCGACGATCGCCGAGCGCAGCAGCTCGTCGATCCCCTCCTCCGGCAAGACGTGGATCTTGCCCATCCCACCTCCGTCGTCGCGAAGTCCGGGTTGCGGGTTGCGGGTTGCCGGTTCCGTGTTCCGGGTTCGGCAGCGGCCGCCGAAACGGTAACCGCGACTCCCGGTCGCCGCCGGCGATTGCGGGCGGTTCCCCCGGCGGCGCGGACCTCCGGGCGCCGCTGGCTCCGCCCTCCCCCCACCCGTCCCGCGCCTGCCGAGAGGCGGCGGCGCGGTGACCGCCCGATGGCGCCGCGTGGAGGCATCCAGGCGTCTCCGGCTCCGCCGCCAGTCTGCCACGGCCTCGCTCCGGGTGGGGGCGGCCGGCTCCGGCTCAGCGGCGGGCGATCGCGAGCACGTAGCGCTCCCGCCCGGCGAGATCCCGCCGGACCTCGACGCCCGCTCCCGGCAGCGCCGCGCCGACCATCGCCGCCACCTCCCCGGCCTGCGAGGGGTCGAGCTCGAGCCCGAGGCCGCCGCCGGGCGCCAGCAGCCGCGGCGCGTCCGCGACCAACCGCCGGATCGCCGCCAGGCCGTCGTCGCCTGCCACCAGGGCGATCTCCGGCTCCGCCGCCAGCGCCGGGTTGCCGGCCCGCTGCTCCGGCCGCAGGTAGGGCAGGTTCGCCAGCAGCAGATCGACCCCGCCCCGGCACCACGTTCCGAGGTCGCCGAGGACGAAGCCCACCCGCTCCGCCACCCCCAGCCGGTCCGCGTTCTCGGCCGCCACCGTCAGCGCCGCCGCCCAGCGGTCGGCGGCGCCGCTCCGCCCCCCCCACCGCGGCGGCGCCCCCGCCGCCCCCCACAGCGCCCGCCCCCCCCCCCCCCCCCGCCGCCGGGGCCGCGCCGCCGATCAGACCCCGCCTCGGCGGCGGCGCCAGCGCCGCCAAGCTGAGCGCGATCGCCCCCGACCCGGTGCCGACGTCGAGCACCAGCCCGCCGTCCCACCGCTCCCGACCCGCCAGCGCCCACTCGACCAGCCCCTCCGTCTCCGGCCGCGGCACCAGCACCCCCGGCCGCACCGCGAACGGCAGCCCCATAAACTCCCGGACGCCGGTCAGGTAGGCGACCGGGGCGCCCCCCGCCCGCGCTTCGACGAGTCCCGCGAAGCGCCGGGCGTCCGCCTCCGGCAGCGGCGCCGGCAGCCGCAGGAAGAGCCCCGTCCGGTCGAGCCCGAGGACGGAACGCAGCAGCACCCCAGCGTCGAGCCGCGGCGTCTCCAAGCCGGCGTCCGCCAGCCGCCGCGCCGCCCCAGCGAGCGCCTCCCCGATCGTCGGCCGCGCCCACTGCTCCATCCCGCGCTCGCTCCCCGCGCCCGGCCGCGGCCCCCCGCCTGCCGGCGCCCTCCCGCTCCGTCGCCCCTGATCGAGATGATCGCTCGAACCGCCTCCGACTCCCGATAAACCCGACCGATCACCTTCGACCCTTCGCCCACGCCACGAGGTGCCCCGGCGACGGCGCCGTGCTGTTATGATGCGCCCCCGCGGCGGCGCGCCGAGCCGCCCGTGTCGCTCGATCCCGCCAAGACGGGCCAAGGAGGAACGACCATGTGCTCACCGCAGGTGATGGCGAAGGTCCAGGACACACTCTCGCGGCGCCGGTTGCTCGGCCGGGCCGCGACCACCGGCGCCGCGCTGGCGGTCGCCGCCCGCCCCCCCCCAGTAGCCGCCCGCCAACGAGAGGCCGGGACCCCCCCGGCCGTCATCGGGCCCACCCCGGCCACCCCTACCCCGGCCAGCGCCCCCCCCGTCCGCGCCCAGGCCAGCC
>JBBSNJ010000381.1:0-4303 GCA_038232775.1 Thermomicrobiales bacterium | reverse complement strand
CCTGGGCCAGCGCGGGGGCGTCGTTGACGCCGTCGCCGACCATGACGACCGTCCGCCCCGCCGCTTGGTGGGCGCGGACAATCGCGATCTTGTCTTCCGGCAGCAGGCCGGCCCGGTAGGCGATGCCGAGCCGCGCCGCCAGCGCGCCGGCAACGGCATCGTTGTCGCCGGTCAGCAGTTCGATCCGGCGGAGACCGAGCCGGCGCAGCTCGGCCAGCGCCGCCGGCACCTCCGGGCGGAGCGTGTCGGCGGCGGCGACGATCGCGATCGGCTCCCCGGCCCGAGCGACCAGCAGCGTGGTCGCCCCCCCGGCCTCGAGCTCGGCCAGGCGCGGCAGGCCGGCCGCCGTCGGCACCAGGCGGCGGTTGCCGACCTCGATCAGCACGCCCCCGACCTGAGCCCGCGCCCCTTGGCCGGGCACTGCCTCGAACCCGGTGGCGCGGGGTGGACTCAGGTCGCGGGCGGTGGCGGCGGCGCGGACGGCTTCCGCGAGGGGGTGCTCCGAGTCCCGCTCGACGGCGGCGGCCAAGGAGAGCGCCTCGTCGGCGGAGACGCCGTTCAAGGGGACGACCGCGGTGACGCGGGGCCGGCCGAGGGTCAGAGTGCCGGTCTTGTCGAGCAGAAGGACGTCGGCGCGGGCGAGCACTTCGACGTACTTGCCCCCCTTGATCAGCAGCCCGCGGCGGGCCGCGTTGCCGATCGTCGCCAGCATCGCGACTGGGGTCGCCAGCGCCAGGGAGCAGGAGCAGGCGACGACCAGGACGGCGGCGGTCGCCAGCGGGTCGCGGGAGAGGACGAAGGTGCCGGCCGCGATCGCGGCGACGACCGGGAGGAAGCGGGCCGAGAAGCGGTCGGCCAGCCGCTGGACGTCGCCGCGCTGGCCTTCCGCCTCCTCGACCAGGCGGACGACCCGTCCGAACGTCGTCTCGGCGCCGACCCCCGTCGTCCGGACGCGCAGGCTGCCGAGCGTCGCGATGGTGGCGGCGTAGACGGCGGCGCCGGCGCCGACCTCGACCGGGAGCGATTCGCCGGTCAATGTCGCCTGGTCGACCGTGGCCCGGCCGTCGATGACCTCGCCGTCGACCGGGATCGCCTCGCCCGGTCGGACGACGATGACGTCGCCTGGTCGGACCTGGGCGATTGGAACCTCGGATTCGATTCCGGCCCGCTCCAAACGAGCCGTCCGCGGCGCGAGGGCGAGGAGGTCCTTGACCGCGCCCCGGCCCCGCTCGGCGGTGAAGCCCTCGATCCGGTCGCCGAGGCGCATGAAGCCGACGACGACGGCGGCGGTCGCCCACTGCCCGATCGCCAGGGCGGCGAGGACGCCGACGCTCATCAGGGTGTGGGAGATCACCCGGCGGCGGCGGGCGGCGCGGACGACGTTGCGGAAGACGGGGAAGCCGAAGGCGACGACGACGGCGGCGCCGACCGGAAAGGGAACCCGCTCGGTCAGCGCCTCGAACAGGCCGAGCCACTCGCCGACCACGACGACGAAGAGGACCCCGGCGAAGACGAGGGCGAGGACACCGAGGACGATCCGGGCGAAGCCGCGTCCCTCGGTCGCCGCGGGCCCCTGATCGGGGCCGACCGGGGACTCATCGGGCGCCCCGTAGCCGGCGGCGACGACGGCGGCCCGGATGGCAGGCGGATCGACCAGCTCCGGGTCGAAGCGGACCGTCGCCTTCTCGGCGGCGAGCAGGACGTCGACCGCGGCGACGCCGGGCAGGGCGACCAGCGCCTCGCGCACGCTGGCGGCACACTCGGCGCAGTCCATCCCCACGACCCGGAAGCGGACGCTCTCGAAGCGTTCCGTCGAACTCATCCCGGATCCAACGGCGCCGTCTCGCGTCGGCCCCAGAGACTGGCTCCCCTCGTCCCCGCGTGTCGAGGGTCCGAGGGCGAGGGGCGCGGTCGTTCGCCCGGTTCGGAGCCGAAGTGGTCGGGGCCGCTCCAGGGTAGCCGGCATCGAACGGCCGCGCTCCGGATCATCCCGCACCCCGACCCACGTCCCCGCTCGGGGTCTCCTCGTCGCCGACGCGATAGCGAGCGCAGGCGTCGACGCCGGCGGCGACGTCGCTGAGCAGCCCCTCGCCGAGGGCGAGGAGGTCGGCGACGCGGCGGTCGCTCAGGCGGTAGAAGACGTACCGCCCGCGCGCCTCGCGGGCGACCAGGCCGCAGTCGTGGAGGCAGGCAAGGTGGTTGGAGACGTTCGACTGGCCGAGTCCGGTGACCCCCACCAGGTCGCCGACGTTGCGGTCGCCGCGGCGAAGGACTTCCAGGATCGCGAGGCGCGAGGGATCGGCCAAGCCGCGGTAGAGTTTCGCCTTCAGGGCGACATCGGGAGCAACGGCGGTAGTTTGCACGGCGACCCCTCCTCGTTGGGCCATCGTATCATTCGACGATGATATAAGCAACGAGTATGCTGGAGCGGACAACGGCCGGCGAGCGGCCGATCGGCCGCGCGGGAAACCGATGGTCGACCACCGACCGCGACGACGACCGGTGGGAGAGCGACTTGTGGAGCGGGTTGAGGTGAGGCAAGACGAGGTGGCGGAGATCAACGGGGGGACGACGACGCACGGCGGTTCCGACGAGCACGCTGGCAGTCACGAGAATCCCGAGGTTCCGGAGGAGCGGGTCAACCGCCGGCCCTTGGTCATCGCGCTGGCGATCACGTCGGTGTTCCTCGTCGCCGAGGTCGTCGGCGGGCTGCTGACCGGGTCGCTGGCGCTGCTGGCCGACGCCGGGCACATGGCGACCGACGTGGCGGCGCTCTCCCTCTCCCTCTTCGCCGTCTGGCTGGCGCGGCGGCCGGCGACGCCGGAGCGATCGTTCGGGTTCTACCGGGCCGAGGTGCTGGCGGCGTTGGTCAACGCCGCGACCCTGGTCGCGATCTCGGTCTTCATCTTCTGGGAGGCCTTCCAGCGGCTCGGCGCGCCGCCGGAGGTCGACAGCGGCCCGATGTTGGCCGTCGCCGTCGCCGGTCTGGCGGCCAACGCTGCGTCGGCCTGGGTGCTGATGCGCGGCGGCGGCCACGAGGAGAATCTGAACACGCGGGGCGCCTTCCTCCACGTCGTCGGGGACATGCTCGGGTCGGTGGGGGCGATCGCGGCGGCGCTGGTGATGCTCGCCACCGGCTGGTACCTGGCCGACCCGCTCCTCTCGGCCGGGATCGGAGCGCTGATCTTGTGGGGGTCGTGGCGGCTGCTGCGGGAGTCGGTCGACGTGCTGCTGGAGGCGACCCCGAAGGGGATCAACCCGGCTGCGGTGCGGGCGGCGATGGAGCGGGTGCCGGGGGTGGCCGGGGTCCACGACCTCCACATCTGGACGGTCACCTCCGGCCTGATCGCGCTGAGCGGTCACGTCGAGCTTCGGTCAGCGGCGAACGGCGACGTGCGACAGGCGTGGCACGGCACGCTGCTCGGCTTGACCACGCTGCTGCGCGACCGGTTCGCCATCTCCCACGTGACGCTCCAACCGGAAGAACCGCATCCTCACGGTGCCGACGCTGGCGGCGACGCCTTCCGCGGCTGCTCCCTCGACTCCCCGGCCGGGCGCTGCGCCTGCCGGATGCCGGCCGGGCGGCGGGCGCCGTCCCACGCGGGGCACGCCCACGGCCACTGATGCCGCGAGAGCGGACCGCCGCACCGGAACGACCCCTGAAGATGGTGGCGGTCACTGGATCGCGGCCGGCACCGGGCGCCAGAACGGACTCGACGAGGCAAGGAGGCACGAACGGGCATGGCCACCACGCCCGACGCTGGCGATTCGGTCGCCGAACCGTCGAGTCATTCGGAACGCCTGGTTCGCGAACGCCAGGCGCCGGCTCCGGCCCGGCCGCTGCTGCCGCGGGTGTTGCTCGCCGCGTCGCTGTCGGCCCTGCTCGTGCTGGCGGTCGCGGGGGGCCTGCTCTGGTCGTCCCTCCGGCAGCGGGGAGTGACCGGGGCGCCGCTGGCGCCGTGGACGACCATCCCCGCGCTGACCCTCTCCGCGCCCCTCGATGGACCGACCGCGGTCAGCGGGCCGTGGGCGCGCCTGCGGCTCGAACCGGCGCGGGCGGGGGACAATCGGATCTTGGCCGCCACGGGCGGCGGCCCCGGTACCCCGACCCCGGCCGATGGGACCACGGCGACGGTGACGGGGGTCGAGCTCGAGCCGCTGACGGGCGGGGCGGACGCCGTCGCGATCCCCGCGGCCGCCTTCGCCGCCGCGCCCGCCCCGGTCGAGTTGGGGGAGACGGGCTGGTGGCGGGCGACCGTCGCGGCGGCGGGCGGCGACGGCGGGGAGCGGGCGGCGGCGTTCT
>JBBSNJ010000380.1:0-4314 GCA_038232775.1 Thermomicrobiales bacterium | reverse complement strand
CCCTCCCCACTACCCACTGCCCACTCCCCACTCCCCACTTCGTCTACGGCTCGATCTCCGCCACCGACTCCACGATCCGCGTCGGCAGGTAGGCATGCCGCGCGACCGCCTCGCGGGCGGTGACCCCCGAGAGGACCAGGATCGTCTCCATCCCGCTCTCGACCCCAGCCACGACGTCGGTCTCCATGTTGTCTCCCACCATCACCGACTCCTCGGAGTGGGCGTCGATCGCGTTCAACGCCGTCCGCATCATCAGCGGGTTCGGCTTGCCGACGGCGTAGGCACGGACCCCGGTCGCGCTCTGGATCAGGGCGGCGACGGCCCCGGTGGCGGGGACCAGACCGCCGTCGCCGGGACCGGCCACGTCCGGGTTGGTGATGATCAGGCGGGCGCCGGCCGCCACCAACCGCACGGCGCGGGTGATCCGCTCGAACGAGTAGGAGTGCGTCTCCCCGATCACGACGTACTCCGGGTCGGCATCGACCAGGGTGTAGCCGGCGTCGTGGAGGGCGGTGATCAGCCCCGCCTCGCCGACGACGAAGGCGGTCCCTCCTGGCCGCTGGGCGTGGAGGAAGCGGGCGGTCGCCATCGCCGAGGTGTAGATCGCCGCCTCCGGCACCGAGAGGCCAATCCGCTCCAGCCGCTGGCGCAGGTCGCGCCGAGTGTAGAGCGAGTTGTTGGTCAGGATCAGGAAGCGGGCGCCCCGCGCCTCCAGCCGCCCCAGGAACTCGGCCGCGCCGGGGATCACCGCGCTCCCCCGGACGAGGACGCCGTCCATGTCGATGAGATAGTTCTTGGGCCGCTCGTGCCCCGCGTCCCGCTCCGTCATCGTCACCCCCGCTCGCCCGCTCAACCCGCCCCCGCCGTCCGCTCAGGCCGAGGGGAACCGTACCGCACGCGGCGGGGGGCGGGCGGCGGGGCCTGATACGGAGTCCGGGTGAACACTTCGCCTTCCCGCTGCGGCAGTCGGCCCTCACCCCCGGCCCCCTTGCCCCGGTCCCGTGCGCGGGAGAGGGGAGCGCGGTCACGGTCCGCCGGGGGAACACCCACGATTCACCCAGATTCCGTATTAGCCGGTGGAGCGAGGCGAACGGTCGCGCCCGATCGGCAACGAGGGATGGACCGCGGCGGACCCAAAGACAAGCTCCCATCCCGCGCTCACCCGTCCAGGCCGAAGACTCCGTGCAGCTCGGCCAGGGCATCGATCTCGTGGGTCGGCGGCGTCTCGGCGAGGTCGACGGGCCACGCCCGGCCGCGGCGCAGCCAGGCCGTCGCCATCCCGACCCCGGCGGCGCCGACGACGTCCTTCCGGGGGTGGTCACCGACGAACAAGATCCTCGCCGGTTCGACCCCGAGGTGCCCGGCCGCGAGCCGGAAGATGGCCGAGTCGGGCTTGTGGACGCCGACCACCTCGGAGACGACGACGCACCGGCCGCGCCCTTCCAGCCCGAGCCGGCGCAGCTTCAGGTACTGCGTCTCGGCGCCGTTGGTGACGACGCCCCAGGGGACGCCAGCCCGGTCGAGCGCGGCCAGCAACCCGACGGTCCCCGCCTCCAGCGGGGGGAGATGGTCGGGGAGCCGGCGGCGGAGATCGGCCAGGAGGTCGGCGGGCTCGCCGGCGAGGGCGGGGAAGTCCGCCTTGAGGGCCTGGAAGAAGCCGAGCTTCGGGTTGTGGCCGCCGGCGTCGCGGGCGAGGAGGCGGGCGACGGTCGCCTCTGTCTCGGGGTCGGCGGGGTCGAGGCCGAGCCGCTCCCGCGCGAACCAGCCCAGCCAGGCCGCGAACGCCTCGTCGCGGGCGGCGAGGGTGTTGTCGAGGTCGAACAGGACGCCGTGGACGGGTGGCGGCACCAGGATGCGCTCCGAGGCGGTTCGCGGACAGCCCGACGGTACGCGGACGGTCAGGTCGGGGGCCAGGGCAGGGCCGAGTCCCAGGCAACAACCCAGGGCCGGGGGGCGGCAACGACGCCCCCCGATGCCGGGCAGACCCGCTGCTCGTCCCTGGGTCAACCGCCCTCCGCCCCCTGGGAAAACGCCCTCCTCCGGTCGCGGGTGCCGCGGCGTCGACCGCGCCCGGCGGTGCTCCCCTTAAAGCACCACCGCACCCAACCCCGCCTTCCCCACCCGCTCGTTGAACCCCGGCAGCTCGTCCGCCACCAGCTTGTCGAGGGCGGCGAGCTGGGCGTCGATCCGCCCCGACAGCTCGACGAAGACCGCCTCGGCGGCGTCGGTCGGGCGGTAGCCGCCCAGGGCCGGGACGGCCGAGAGATCGGTCAGCTTCTCCAGCAGGCGGACCCCCCGGTTGAAGTTGTCGTTCCAGCCGGCCCGCAGGTCGGGGACGACCAGCGTCTCCTCGATCGCCAGGATCTGGTCGCGCAGCGCCTCGGCCGCGTCCGCCACCGCGGCCCGGCCGTCGGCGTCCCGCGTCCGCTTCGCCCAGCCGTCGAGCTGGGCGCGCAGGTCGCGCATCCGGTTGACCGCGCCCGTGACGCGGTCGACCTGGCGGTGGATCCGCAGCAGCAGGTCGTGCTGCGCCGCCAGATCCTCCGGCGAGGCGGGCAAGCTCGGCGGCGGCACGATCAAGACCGGCTGGGTCAGCTCCCGGTCGCCGACCGTGAGCACGACGGTGTAGTCGCCGGGCGGGACGACCGGCCCCTCGATCGGCTTCTCGGCCGGGGGGTCGCTCCCCTCGATCTTGGTCGCCGGGGCGTGCCGCATGTCCCAGACGAAGCGGTTCCAGCCCGCCTCGGCCGGCACCCGGCGCTCCTTCGCCGTCGGCTCGTCGTCCGGGAGGCGGCTGGTGAAGGACCGGACCTCCTCCCCCTGGGCGTCGCGGAAGGCGAGCCCGATCGGCTCGGCCGGCGCCTCCGCCAGCCGGTAGGCGACGACGACGCCGCGGTCCGGGTTCTCCCCGACGTCGAGGAAGGTCCGCACCGTCTCGCCGTCCGCCGTCGTCGTCACCTCGAAGCCGCCGGGGCGGCCGGCGAGGTAGTTGACCGAGCCGAGGACCGCCCCGCTCCAGTCGATGCCGGGCAGGTAGCGTTCGGCCGCGGCCGGGGCGAAGAGGTGCGGCTCGCCGTCGGGCACCCCGGCCGCCAACTGGCGCAGTGGCCCGAGGTCGTCCAGCATCCAGATCGAGCGGCCGTGGGTGCCGGCGATCAGCGCGTTCCCCACCACTAGCAGCTCGTGGATCGGAGCGACCGGCAGGTTGGTCTTCAGCCGGCGCCAGGTCGCGCCGTCGTCGAACGAGACGGAGACCCCCGTCTCGGTCCCGGCGTAGAGGAGGCCGCGGCGGGCGAGGTCGGCCCGGATCACGCGGGTGAAGTCGTCGCGGGCGATGCCGTCGTCGATCCGCGACCAGTGCTCCCCCCGGTCGCGGGTGACGTAGAGGTACGGCTGGTAGTCGTCGAGCTTGTAGCGCCAGGCCGCCAGGTAGGCGGTGCCGGCGTCGAACGGCGACGGCTCGAGGCAGGAGACGGTCGCCCACTCCGGCAGGTCGGGCGGGGTGATCTCGCGCCACGCTCCGCCGCCGTCCTCGCTCAGGTGGACGCGGCCGTCGTCGCTGCCGGCCCAGAGCAGCCCAGCCTGGAGCGGCGACTCGGCCAGGGCGAAGACGGTGGCGTAGACCTCGGCCCCGATCGAGTCGCGGTTGACCGGCCCCCCCGTCGGCCGCAGCGTCGCCGGGTCGGCGCGCGTGAGGTCGGGGCTGATCGCCTGCCAGCTCTGGCCGTCGTCGGTGGAGGTGAAGACGCGGTCGCCGCCGATATAGAGCCGGTTCGGGTCGTGGGGGGAGAGGACGATCGGGTAGGTCCACGAGAAGCGCTGCTTGTGCTCGCCGGCGCCGTACCCCCCCATCTCCTCCGGCCAGGTGGTGATGAGCCGGATCTGATCGCTGCGGCGGTCGTAGCGCTGGAGCGCGTTGCCGCCCCCCGGCGAGGAGCCGATGGCGCCGACGTAGAGGACCTCCGGGTCGTCGGGGCGGACGGCCAGGTGGCCGCTCTCGCCGGTGCCGGCGATGGAGCCGTCGCCCCAACCGATCGCGGCGTGGTTGGTCCGCGAGGGGACCGCCAGGCTGGAGTTGTCCTGCTGGGTGCCGTAGATCGTGTAAAGGTCTTTGGTGTCGACCGCGAGGTGGTAGAACTGGGCGGTCGGCTGGTTGTAGATGGAGCTCCAGGAGCGGCCGCCGGCGACCGAGACGTTGGCGCCGCCGTCGTTGCCCTGGATCATCCGCCGGGGGTTCTGGGGGTCGATCCAGAGATCGTGGTTGTCGCCGTGGGGGGTGGCGATCTCCTCGAAGGTCTTGCCACCGTCGGTGCT
>JBBSNJ010000379.1:0-4324 GCA_038232775.1 Thermomicrobiales bacterium | reverse complement strand
GGCGCCAGGAACCTCCCCCACCGAGCGAGCGACCCCGCGGCGCCCGGCCCGGCCGACTCGCCCCATCGCTCCTGGGCCGCGAAGCGGACGACGTAGAGGGGTTGGGGCTGCTCGCCCAGCCCGTGCGCGTTGGTGTCGGGGAAGACGTGGGTGCCGTGGTGGTGGTCGATGACCCCCCGCTTGCCGCGGGCGTAGCGGGGCAGCCGGGTGTGCCCGCTGGGGTGGACGTTGCGCGCCACCACCGGATCGCCGACGGCGAACCGCGGCGCGATCGGCGCCGGGGGCGAGGTGGGGGCCGCGGCGGGCGGGGCCGGCGCGGCGGCGGCGGGCGGCGGCGCGGCGGCCGGGTGGTCGCGCAGCCAGGCGATCCGGGCGTCCAGCTCCTCGCGGCCGAGGAAGCCGCGCTCGATCAGGTTGGCTTCCACCGAGGTGAGCCAGCGCTCGAAGTAGGGGGCCCGCAGGTACGCGGCCGGCGCCATCCGTTCAATGCCGAGGCGGAAGGCGTCGAGCGAGAAGTAGCCGCGGTCGACGCTGAGCGTCATCATGGAGCGGACCCGCCCCTCCCAGGGGGCGTGGAAGAGCGGCTCGTCGGTCTCGCGCTCGACCGGCCCGAAGCCGTGCATGCCGCCGAGGTCGTGGACGCCGTTCATGGCTCGCCTCCCGTAGTCTGTTCTCCCCCCTATCGTAGCAGGATGGGCGGCCGCGGCCGGGAGGATCCGCCGGGGCACGGGTGAGTGGGCGCCCGTCTCGACGGATCGTCGGGGCGGCGCCCCGGCGGGGGGCGGATCGATGTCGAGAGGCCGCGCCTGGGGCGGGCGCCGTCCGCGCCGACCTGCCTGATCCCCGTCCCGATCAGACCCCGATCAACCCCACTGTCGGGGACGAGGATCAGGGTGGTCCGGCCGGTGAGCGAAGCGGCGGCGGCGGCGGGCCTCCCCTTCCGCTGCGGGCGAGGCGACGACCGCCGCCCCCGGCAGCCATCTTGCGTCCGGCGGCATCGGCGAGAAGTTCCCGCTGATCGATGCACGCTTCTTCGCCCAACGCCCAACGCCCAACGCCCCCAGGAGACCCACTGATGCCCGACAGCGACGGCAAGCGACTGCACGGCAAGACCGCCCTCGTCACCGGCTCCGACAGCGGGATCGGGCGGGCGATCGCGACGACCTTCGCCCGCGAAGGCGCCGACGTCGCCGTCCACTACTTCGAGGACCAACGCGGCGCCCAGCAGACTGCGAACGCCGCCGCCAGCCACGGGGTCCGGACGGCGGTCCTCCAGGCCGACCTGAGCGACCCGGCCAACGCGGCGCCGCTGTTCGCGCGGGCGGTGGCCGCGCTCGGCCGGATCGACGTCCTGGTCAACAATGCCGGCAAGGGGATCGGGCTGGATTCTTCGCTCGACATCCCCCTGGCAGCGATCCAGGAGGTGATCAACCTCGACCTGGTCAGCCCCTTCGTCCTCTGCCAGCTCGCCGCCAAGGGGATGGTCGAGCGGGGCGGCGGCGCGATCGTCAACATCTCCTCGGTCCACGAGGAGATCCCCTCCCCCGGCAACGCCCCCTACGACGTCGCCAAGGGGGGGCTGCGGATGCTGGCCCGCACCCTCGGCCTCGAGCTCGCCCCGCACAAGGTCCGGATCAACAACATTGGCCCGGGCATGATCGCCACCCCGATGACGGCCGAGCGGTTGCACGACCCGGAGCAGGGGGAGCAATCGCTTCAGCGGATCCCGATGGGTCGCCCCGGCGAGCCGCAGGAGATCGCCAACGTGGCGCTGTTCCTGGCCTCGGACGATGCTTCCTACGTGACCGGCGTGACCTTCTTTGCCGACGGCGGCCTAATGCGCAACGTCGGCGGCGCCTAGGGCCACGGGGGCAGCGAGTGGTTCGACCGAAGTCGCCCGTGCTGACGACCTCGGTTTCACCTCCGGGGTGCTATCGTAGGCAGCGGTCCGTCACGGAGGGGGCGCGCGGCGAGGTAGGCGGCGAGGCGTGGGCCGGGTTTTCTTCCGGGTGGTGGCGACCAGCCCGCCGACGCGCCGAGACTTCCTCTCCCAGAGGGAGCTTGGGCTTCCGCTCCGCGATCCCGATGACCGGGAACTCTGGTCCGGGGTCTCGGTGCAGGCGACGGAGCAACAGGCTCGGAAGCGGGCACGCCTGCCCGGTTTTGGCTGCTTCGTCGCCGAACTGCTCGTCCCCGCCGATCGTGCCATCACCGTTCGACGGACTGGTCGTCAGCCGGGGCATCACACACTCTGGGGAGAGCCCGACGACTTACTCGCTTGCGTCGTGCGTACCACCTCGGTGTGCGGAGTTTAGTGATGGCGCGTTGGTTCGAATTGTGGGACGCGGAGAACGCGAGTCTCGTCGGCACCTACGGGACCCAGGAGGCCGCGCTCGCCGTCGTCCGCCGCTCCCGCGCCCAGTTCGGTGATGAGGCAATCCGCTCCCTGGTGTTGACCGATGAGGAAGGCGGCGACGCCGACCCTCGGGTCATCGCGATCGGTCTCGACCTCGCCGATCTCGCGCAGGGAGCCGGCACGACGCCCGCGGTCGGAGCGCTTTCTCGGGCAACCCGCGATTGACGGGGAACATCACCGGTCGCCCCCCGCCCTCTTCCTCGCCTCCGACGACGCCAGCTACGTGACCGGCGTCACCTTCTTCGCCGACGGCGGTCTGATGCGCAACGTGGACGGCGCGTAGCGAGCGGCGGGAGGGGACCACTTCCCTCAGTGGGGTTCGGGTGATCGCTCCGGTTGCCGGAAAGAGGCCCTCACCTCCGACCCCCTTCCCCCTCTCCTGCGCGCGGGAGAGGGGAGCCGCGCCCACGTCTGGCAGTGGAACAGTTCAACTGGATTCCGTCGCACTGGGGTTCGGGACCGCTCCGCGGTGCGGTGTTGTCCTCGATCGGTCCCCCGTCCCCTGGATCGTGAACCGGGCGAGCACTCCGTATTCGGACCGCGTCGTCGTTCCCGACGATGACGACCTCCAGCTCGGCTGGGCCGATGGCGCCGAGGCGGGCCCGCTCCGGGCTCGCAGACGTCGGGGACCGCGCGCGAGGCGCGGCCCGCCGCCTCGTGCCCGCCGCGACCCCGATCGCACGCCTTGCGCCCGATGCACCGGGTGCGTAAGGTGCCGCCAGCGACCGGGGACGGTTGGCTGGGTTCTACCCCGCGCTGGCCGCCCCCGCCCGTGACCGTCCCGGTCAGCGGCGGTGCTCCGATCGGCCGTTCGTGGCGGCCAGGAGGGCACGTGGACCGCGACTCGGGAGTGGACGCGGATTCGACGCGGACCTCGGCCAAGCCGCGGGGAGCGGACGGTCATGGCGGATCGCGGGCCGACGCGCGCGCGCTGGTCGTCCTCGGTCTCTGCTGGCGGTCATCAGCTTCGCGGCACCGGCCCCCTTCTTGCCGGCGATCGCCCGCGACTTCGGCACGAGCGTGCCCCTCGTCGGCCAGGTGACGACGGCGGTGACCCTGATCAGCGCCTTGCTCGGTCTCGGCATCGGCCCGCTGGCCGACCGCTTCGGCCCCCGCCGGCTGCTGATCGGCGGCGTCGTCGCCGTCGCCGGGAACCTGCTGGGGATGGGGCTCGCCCCGTCCTACGCCCTCTTCCTGACCCTCGCCGTCGTCGGCGGCGCCGGCGACGCCGTCCTCTTCGGGTTGCCGCTGGCGGTGGCGGCGATCCGATTCCGGGGCGAGGCGCGGCGGCGGGCGGTCGGCTGGGTCTCCGCCGCCCTCCCCATCGGCTCGGTCGGCGGCGTGCCGCTGCTCGCGGCGGTGGGCGGCGTCGTCGGCTGGCGGGCGGTCTTCGTCGTTGCCGCGGCCGGCACCCTGGGGGCCGCCGGGCTGGCGGCGCGTTGGTTGCCGGCCGATGGCCGAGGGGAGCCGGTCGCGGTCGCGGTCGCGCGAGGGGGGGTGCTCGGAGTCTATCGCCCCCTGCTGCGCCATCGGCCGCTGCTGGCGCTCTTCGGCGTGAGCGGGTTGCGGGCGGCGTCCTGGGTGGGGCTGATCACCTACTTGGGGGCGTTCTTGGTCGATCAGCGAGGATTCGACGCCGACGGCGTCGCCGTCGCCTACGCGGCGGCCGGGGTGGGCGTGCTCGCCGGCAGCCTGGCCGGCGGCCGCGTCGGGCTCGGGTCGGGCCGCGCGGCCGTGGCGGTGGCGACGGCCGCGCAAGGAGTGCTCTTCGGCGCCGTCTTCGTCCTCCCCCTGAGCGGGGCGGCGACGATCGCGCTGCTGCCGGCGGCGGCCTTCGGCGGCGGGGTCGCGTTCGTCGGCGTGGCGACGATGCTGGCGGAGGAGACGCCGGCGAGTCCGGCGACGACG
>JBBSNJ010000378.1:0-4334 GCA_038232775.1 Thermomicrobiales bacterium | reverse complement strand
CTCGACCGCCTGGAGCGGACCCTCGGCGGCATGCGCGACATGACCCAACTGCCCGGCGCCGTCTTCATCATCGACCCTAAGCGCGAGCACCTGGCGATCCACGAGGCCCGCCGCCTCGGCGTCCCCGTCATCGCCATCACCGACACCAACTGCGACCCGGACGACGTCGATCTGGTGATCCCCGGCAACGACGACGCCATCCGCTCGGTTCGGCTCCTGACCGCCGGCATCGCCGACGCCGCGATCGAAGGCCAGACCCGGTCCGAGATCGGTCAGGCCGAGCGCTCGCTCGACCTCGGCCGCGCCGGCGAAAACGCCGACCTGGCGGCGGCGATGGGGGTGCCCGCGGCCTTCGAGGCGGCGGTCGAGCAGAAAGCCGACGAAGTCACCGCCGCCGCCGCCGAGCAGTCCGTGGCCCACGCCCAGGCCCAGGAGCAAACGGCGCCGTAGCGCTTCGATCGGGGATCCCCCACGCCGGATCACCGGGCCGCTCCCGTGGCGGCCCCAGGAGAGAACAGGAGCGATCGTGGTCATCAGCGCCAGCCAAGTGAAGGAACTGCGCGAGCGGAGCGGCGCCGGCATCATGGAGTGCAAGCGCGCCCTCCAAGACTCCGCCGGCGATCTCGATCGCGCCGCCACCATGCTCAAGCAGCAGGGGTTGGCCAAGGCCGAAAAGAAGGCGGGGCGGACGGCCGGGCAGGGCTTGATCGAGCCCTACATCCACGGCGGCGGCCGGATCGGCGCCCTGGTCGAGCTCAACTGCGAGACCGACTTCGTCGCCCGCACCCCCGACTTCCGTGACCTCGCCCACGATCTCGCGATGCAGGTCGCCGCCACCTCTCCCCGTTACGTCGCCGAGGAGGACGTCCCGGCCGACGCGATGGGCGATCTGGAGCGGGAGTACGGCTCCCGCCAGCAGGCCATCGAGGCGGTCGTCCTGATGGACCAGCCGTTCATCAAGGACGGCAAGCAGACGATCCGGGATCTGGTCAAGGAGCGCATCTCCCGCGTCGGCGAGAACATCGTCGTTCGCCGCTTCTCGCGGTTCGAGGTCGGGGCCGAGACACCGGGCGCCGAGGGCGACGCGGACGCCTCCTAGGGTCGACGTCGGGGAGCGGCCGCCGCGGGCGGTCGTGGCCCCAGCAACGTCGCGCCGGCGGCGCGGCCGGAGGGCGAAGGGTTGGCGGCGAAGTACGGGCGCGTCCTGCTCAAGCTCAGCGGCGAGGCGATGGTCGGCGAGACCCAACTCGGGATCGACCCCGCCGTCGTCACCGGCCTCGCCCGGCGCATCCGCCGCCTGACCGAGCTGGAGGTCCAGGTCGCGGTCGTCATCGGCGGCGGCAACATCTGGCGCGGGTTGGCCGCCAGCAGCCGCGGCATGGACCGCGCCACCGCCGACTACATGGGGATGGTCGCCACCGTCCTCAACGCGCTCGCCCTCCAGGACGGGCTCGAAAAGATCGAGGTCCAGACGCGCGTCATGTCGGCGATCGAGATGCACGAGGTGGCCGAGCCCTACATCCGGCGGCGGGCGATCCGCCACATGGAGAAGGGCCGGGTCGTGATCCTCGCCGCCGGCACCGGCAATCCCTACTTCACGACCGATACCGCCGCCGCCCTCCGCGCGTTGGAGTTGGATGCCGACGTCCTGCTGATGGCCAAGCACGAGGTCGACGGCGTCTACTCCGACGACCCCAACCGCAACCCCGACGCCCGCCGCTACCGCCAGATCAGCCACCAGGAGGCGCTGGAGCGCAATCTGCGGGTGATGGATGCCTCGGCCCTGGCGCTCTGCCGCGACAACGACCTGCCGATCCTCGTCTTCAGCGTCGCCGACGAAGACGCCCTCGAAGCGGCGATCCGGGGCGAGCCGGTCGGCACCCTGGTCGCCACGGGCGCCACCCAGTTCGCCTAGCGCTCGCCGCGCCGGGGGGAGGGCGACCGGTGCCCCCCGGCGCGGCGAGCCGCCCACCCACCCCGGACGCGCCAGTTCGGCCGCCGCCGGAGAGGAGCCCAGGATGATCAGCGACGTGCTCGCGGACGCCGAGACGCGGATGGGCAAGGCGATGGACGCGCTGCGCCGGGAGCTCGACACGATCCGCACCGGCCGCGCCTCCCCTTCCCTGGTCGAGCGGGTCACGGTCGACTACTACGGCGCCGCGACGCCCCTGAACCAACTCGCGGGCATCTCCGTCCCCGAGCCGCGGCTGCTCGTGATCCAACCGTGGGACCGCGGCACGATCGCCGCCATCGAGAAGGCGATCCAGAAGTCGGAGCTGGGGCTCAACCCGAGCAACGACGGCCAGTTGATCCGGATCCAGATCCCGGCCCTGACCGAGGAGCGGCGCAAGCAGTTGGTCAAGCTCGTCCACGGCCACGTCGAAGACGGCAAGGTCGCCGTCCGCAACATCCGCCGCGACGCGATGGCCAACGCCCGCGATCTGCTCAACGAGCGGGTCATCTCCGAGGACGACGAGCGGCGCGGCGAGCAGCAGGTCGACGACGTGACCAAACGCTACGTCGACGAAGCCGACCGGATCGGCAAGGCGAAAGAGCAGGACGTGCTCGAAGTCTAGCGGCCCCCTGCCGGCTCCCCTCCCGACTCCCGAGCCGGGCCCGTCGATCCGGCCGGGTCACCGCCCCGACCCGCTCGACGCCGCGGCCGGCGGCCGCAGAACCGAGGGACCAGATGGATGCCGAACCCTCCGCGGCCCCGGCCGCGGCCATCGCCACCGCCACCACAACCACCACCGTCGCCGACCCGGCCGCCGTCCTCGTCTCGGCCCGATGCAGCGCGCCGGGCGCGACCGGCCCGATCCCGCGGCACGTCGCGATCATCATGGACGGCAACGGCCGCTGGGCGGCCGAGCGCGGGTTGCCCCGGATCGCGGGGCACGAGCGGGGCACCGACAACATCCGCCGCATCACCCGCGCCGCCGCCGAGCTCGGCATCGAGTGCCTGACCCTCTGGGCCTTCTCGACCGAGAACTGGAGCCGGCCCGCCGACGAGATCGCCGGCATCATGCGCATCCTCGGCGAGACGATCGCGCGGGAGACCGAGAACCTCCACCGCGAAGGCGCCCAGCTCCGCCACATCGGCAGCCTCGAGGGGCTGACTCCCGATCTCCGCCGCGCGGTCCTCGACGCCGTCGCCCTCACCCGCGGCAACGACCGCCTGATCCTGACCCTCGCCTTCAACTACGGCGGCCGCCAAGAGCTGGTCGCCGCCGTCCGCTCCCTCGTCGCCGCCAGTGTCTCGCCCGACGAGATCGACGAGCGGCGCCTGGCCGAGCATCTCTACACCCGCGACCTGCCGGATCCCGACCTCGTCGTCCGCACCTCCGGCGAGCAGCGGATCAGCAATTTCCTCCTCTGGCAGTCGGCCTACGCCGAGCTCTTCTTCACCCCGCGCTACTGGCCCGACTTCGGCCCCGACGACCTCCGCGCCGCCGTCGCCGACTACGGCCGCCGCGAGCGACGCTTCGGCCGCGTCTCCGCCGCGGGCTCGCCGGCGGCGGCGAACGCCCCGTCCGCCTCCTGATCCCGGTCGGTGCGCACCCGCTCGATCAGCTCGGTCGGCGTCGTCGTGGTCGGCCTCCTGCCGACGCTGGTCGGCGGCCCCGCGTTCGCCCTGCTGATGGCCGGTCTCGGCCTCCTGGCGTACCGGGAGTACCAGGGACTGCTCGCGCGGCTGCCCCTCGGCGTCACCCTCCTCCCCTTCGGCTCGGCGGTGGTCGTCGCCGCCGCCGTCGCCGGGCTCACCGGCCCCAATACTGCTGGCCTGACCGCCGTCGTCTTCCTCGCCGTCGCCGGTCCGCTCGTCGCCTGCCTCTTCGTGCCGGCGGCGGTCCCCTTCGCCGACTGGCCGCCGGCCGCCACTGGCGCCCTCTACCTCGGGCTGCCGGTCTTCGCCGCCGTCGCCCTCCGCGACGGCGGCGGCACCCTCAGCGCCGACTGGTTGACGGTCCTCGCCGACGCCATCGCGATCGGGTGGCCCGTCCGCCCGCGCGGCCTCGCCTGGGCATTGATCGTGATCGTCGCCATCTGGCTCGGCGACGTCTTCGCCTACCTGATCGGTCGCCGCTGGGGTCGCCGCCCCCTCCTCCCCCGGATCAGTCCCAAGAAGACCGTCGAGGGCGCGGCGGCCGCGATCGTCGCCTCCAGCTTGGTCGGCATCGTCGGCGTCACCACCTTCGGCCTCGGGCTGCCATGGATCGTCGGCGCCGCCTTCGGCGCCCTCCTCTCGAGCGCCGGTCAGACCGGCGATCTCGCCGAGTCCGCCCTCACACGACAGGTCGGCGTGAAAGACAGCGGCGCCCTGATCCCCGGCCACG
>JBBSNJ010000377.1:0-4353 GCA_038232775.1 Thermomicrobiales bacterium | reverse complement strand
GGGCGGGCCCGCCCCCGGGGGGGGGGCCGCCCGCCCCCGCCCCGGTTTGGGCGCGGAGGGCGGCCAGCTCGGCCTCCTGCCGCTTGATCGTCCGCTCGTGGAGGGCGACGGTGGCGCGCAGGCGGGCCAGGTCCCGCTCGAGCGCCGGCGGCCCCGGTTCGGACTGGTCGTCTGGTTCGTCCAACGCTAGGCCGCCTTGTCCTGGGGTTGCCCCGGCTGCGCCCCCGCCTGGCTCTTGATCTGCTCGACCAGGTGGGCCGGGACCGGTTGGTAGTGGGAGAAGGCGCTCGTGAACGAGCCGCGCCCCTGGGTGATCGAGCGGAGGTCGGTCGCGTAGCGCTGGACCTCGGCGGCGGGGACGGTCGCCTTGATCGTGACCGTCGCGTCGGCGCCGGGGTCCATCCCGCCGACGTGGGCGCGCTTGGTGTTCAGGTCGCTCATCACGTCCCCGGTATACGCTTCCGGGACCGTCACCCGCAACCCGACCACCGGTTCGAGCAGGACCGGCTTGGCCTGGAGGATCCCCTTCTTGAACGCCTCCTTCGAGGCGATCCGGAAGGCCATCTCGTTCGAGTCGACCGCGTGGTACGACCCGTCGGTCAGCGTTACCCGGACGTTGACGACCGGGTAGCCGGCGATCGGCCCCGCTTCCAGCCCGTCGCGTACCCCCTTCTCGACCGCCGGGTAGTAGTTCTTCGGCACTGAGCCGCCGACGACCTTCTCGGTGAAGGCGAAGTCGTCGTCGGGCAGCGGCTCGAGCTCGAGGAAGACGTGGCCGTACTGTCCGGAGCCGCCGGTCTGCTTCTTGTGCTTGTACTCGGCGGTCGTGGTGGCCGAGACGGTCTCGCGGTAGGCGACGCGGGGGAGGCCGATCTCGACGTTGACGCCGAAGCGCCGCGTCATCCGGTCGAGGGCGATCTGGATGTGCGGCTCGCCGAGTCCGGCGACGATCGTCTCGGCGGTCGCCGGGTCGCGGGAGAGCTGGAGCGTCGGATCCTCCTCGACCAGCCGTTGCAGGGCGGAGCCCATCTTGTCGAGGTCGCCCTTGGTCTTGGGGTGGACCGAGGCAGCGTCGGCCGCGGTGGGGAAGACGATGCCGGTCAGGACCGGCGCCGTGCCGGCCGGCCCATCGGCCAGGGTGTCGCCGGTCATCACGCCCGAGAGTTTGGCGACGGCGCCGATGTCGCCGGTGCCGATCGTGTCGGTGTTGAGGTGCTCTTTGCCGCGGGGGTGGAAGAGCTGGCCGACCCGCTCGTCGGCGCCGCGGCCGGCGTTGACGACGTGCGAGTTCGATTTCAGGCTGCCGGAGAAGACGCGGAGGAAGGTGACCCGCCCGACGTGGGGGTCGGCCAAAGTCTTGAAGGCGAGGGCCGCCAGGGCGCCGCTCGGGTCGGCCCGGATCTCGACGGTCTCCCCGTCGCGGTCGACCCGCTCGACGGCGCGGTCGGCGGCGGGGAAGTAGTCGACGATGGCGTCGAGCAGCGGCTGGACGCCCCGGTTGGCGGTCGCCGCGCCGCAGAGGACGGGGACGACCGAGCCGTCGGCGACGCAGGCGCGCAAGCCTTCGATCAACTCCTCGTTCGAGATCGGGTCGTCCTCGAGGTAGCGCATCATCAGCGCTTCGTCGTGCTCGGCGATGGCCTCGACCAATTGCCGGCGGTAGCCGGTGCATTCGTCCCGGCACTCCTCGGGGATCGGGCCGGCGTCGAACGCTCCGGTGCCGCCGTCGGCGAAGACGTAGGCTTGCTCGGAGAGGAGATCGACGATCCCCTTGAACCCCTTCTCCCGCCCGATCGGGAACTGGATCGGACCGACCCGCTTGCCGAACGCCTCGCGGGCGCCGTCGAGGGCGCGGTCGAAGTCGGCGTTCTCGCGGTCCATCTTGTTGACGAACAGGAAGCGGGGCAGCCCCCGCTCCTCGACCCGCCGCCAGACCTGCTCGGTCCCGACCTCGACCCCGGCCGAGGCGTCGACCAGGACCACCGCCGCGTCCGCGACTCGCAGCGCCGACGTCACCTCGCCGAGGAAGTCGGCGTAGCCCGGCGTGTCGAGCAGGTTGATCTTAGTCTCGCGCCACTCGAGGGGGGCGACGGCGCAGGCGACCGAGATCCGGCGCTTGGTCTCTTCCGGGTCGGAGTCGGAGACGGTGTTGCCGTCCTCGACGCGGCCGAGGCGGGAGAGGGCCCCGGCGTCGAAGAGCAACGCCTCGGTCAGGGAGGTCTTGCCGGCGCCGCCGTGGGAGACGAGGGCCACGTTCCGGATCCGGTCCGCGGGGTAGGGGTCGTGCTTCACCGTCTGCCTCCTCCGGCGAATGATGATCGCTGGCGGATACCGGGGCAACGGGGGGCTCGGACGCCGAGCCGGGCCGCCCCGCGTCGCCGGGGAGCGGCGCTGGCACTGGATTGGGGGGACCGAGCTTCGCCTCCGTCGCTCCGAGAGCCTACAGCGGCGCGAGTGGCGTCGCCGCTGGTCGGGGGAAGGGAGACGCGCCGCCGAGAGGGGCGGCGCGGCCGGTCCCGGACCGGCGGCTGGCGCGAAGGGCGGCATTATAGATTCCCTCACGATTCGGTCAAGCCGGGGGTTTCTCATTGTCTGATCGGGGTGGCTCCGTCCCCGCTCATCCCCCACGGGGCAGGGGAGCCTGGGGGGCGGGACGGGCGACGGGAACGGCCCGCGGCCGGGGGGTTGACCGAGCGGAGGGTGTGGGCGAGATGGGGGCGAGCTGGGCGGGGACGACCGCCGTGCTGGCGGCGTGCTACGTGATCAGGTGCCTCAGACGGAATCGGGGTGACCAGTTGCGTTTGCCGGAGAGCGGCCCTCACCCCCGGCCTCTCTCCCGCTGCGGCGGACGAGGGGAGCCGCTCCCAAATGCCAGAGCACCACGGTGCAACCGGATTCCATATCAACCCCAACTATTGGCTGGTCCAGCGGCGGACCGGGGAGGATGTCCGCGACCGCTTCGACGGTGGCACCGGCGCCCGCAAGGTCGGGCGGATCCTCGGTCGCGGCGGCTTCGCGGCGACCTTCGCCCTCGACGCGGCGAAGGGGACGGTGGCGGTCGGCGCCGCGCGCGCGATGGGGTTCGGCCATTGGTGGTTGATCGGCGCCGCGCTCGCGGTCACGGCCGGCCAGGTCTGGCCGGTCCAGCTCGGCGTCCGGGGCGGCGGCGGACTGTCGACCGCCCGCGGCGCTGCGCGCTGGTCGGCGTCGCGGCCGTGGCCAATCGGGCGGTGCTGGGTTGGTTGCTCGGCCGGGTGCGGCGCCGGCCGCGGGGGTAGCCGCCAGTGCCGCGCCGCGCCGGGCGGGCTCGCCCCGGCCTCAGCCGGTGGCGGCGGCGGCCGCTAGCTCCGCGGTCGGCGGGGGCCGGTCGGGCGTCGTTTCGGTCGTCTCCTCCCGGCGAATCGCGTAGCCGACGCCCGTCAACAGGACGAGGTTGAGCGCCAGCCAGACGACGGCCAGGAGCTCGTCGGCGTAGAACCAGTAGACCTGGCTGAAGAAGAGGGTGACCAGCAGCGAGCGCTTGAACCAGACGAACGCGGTCCGACGGGAGGTCCGCAGCCGCAGCACCCCGAGCAGGATCATGGCGTCGGCGACGAAGCTAGCGACGAAGCGGATGGTGTCGACCACGGAGAAGGACCAATCGCGGCTCGAGAAACTCGGGTCGCGCACGATCTCGATCACGAAACCGAGGGCGGTCGAGGTGACCTGGAGGACGAAGAGCACGACGATCAGCCATCGGAACCAGGCGGAGCCGGCGACGCGAACGTAGGCGAGGCGAGCCCGCTCGCCGATCGATGGGCGGCGAGCGCCTCCCCGGCGCTCCTCTGCCTCGACCGCGGCGATCAACCGGTGGAGCGAGCGGGTCAGGGGATCGGCCGGGTCGAGCGTCGCCAGCAGGCGGAGCGCGCGGGCGCGGTCCTCGGGGCGGGAGCCGCGGGTGATGCCTTCGGCGGCGGCGTCGAGCACGGTCGGCAGATCGGGCCGCGAGCGATCGGCGCGGCGCCGGCTGATCGCCCGGAAGCCGAAGAAGAGGCCGATGAAGAGGAGATAGATGATGGCGATAGTGGGGCGGAAGAAGTAGTTGTTGTCGGAGGTGATGAACTTGCCCAACTCGTCGATGAAGGTGCCGAAGCCGAGGCCGCCGATGATCGCCCCCCAGCCCCGCACCCGCCGCCCGAGGAAGCTCAGGATCGCGACCAGCGCCCCCAGCATCAGGAACCCGCCCCAGAGCATGTGGGCGATGTGGAGGCCGCCGCCGCCGATCTGGGGGTAGCCGGTGGCGGCGAGGTAGAGCCGGATGCCGAGGACGGGCGCGACCGCCGCCACCAGAAAGCTCTCCAGCCGGTCGCCGGC
>JBBSNJ010000376.1:0-4363 GCA_038232775.1 Thermomicrobiales bacterium | reverse complement strand
CCCGCTTGGCTGGCCTCCGCGCGGGATGGAAGATGTGGCGATTGTGGCGGCGGCGACGGCGCACGACGGAGATCGCCCAGAGCTGCCGAGTCCTGATCCCGGCGCCGGCGCCGGCGCCGGTCTGCCCCCCGGTGCGCCCGGCGTACCGGTCCCTCTGACCCCGCTGCTCGGCCGGGAGGGTGGGTTGTCGATGATCGCCGAGCGGCTGGGCGACCCCGCGGTGCGGTTGCTCACCCTAACGGGGACGGGAGGCCTTTACAAGACGCACCTGGCACAAGGGTTCACGGGACAGTTTGGCGGTGGGGGCTCTGCGCCGCCCGACCGCGGCCCGGCGCTCTGGCACGGCGCGGCCGGTAGCCGTCAGGGCATCCCACTCACGCGGCTCCGGCCCGTCCGTTCTCGATCCCCGGGACCGAACGCAGAACATCGGCGCGCACCCAAACCGCTGGTCCGAGTTGACGCTCGGCCCCGTTTCGGGTACTATTTCGGCGAGAAGTAGAACACTTTTTCTATCCGTACGGACAGACCAGCGGGCGGCCGGGGCGCCGCCGGGAAGGGACGGCAGCCGATGACGGAGCGCGACAAGGCAGTGGACCTGGCGATCGCCCAGATCGAACGGCAGTTCGGCAAGGGCTCGATCATGAAGATGAAGCCAGGCGAGGTCAACCCACTCCAGATCGACGCAATCCCGACCGGCTGCATCGCGCTCGACCTGGCGCTCGGGATCGGCGGCGTGCCCCGCGGCCGGATCGTCGAGATCTACGGGCCCGAGTCGTCGGGGAAGACGACGCTGGCGCTGCACATCGTCGCCGAGGCCCAGAAGCTGGGCGGCCTGGCCGCGATCGTCGACGCCGAGCACGCACTCGATCCGATCTACGCCGGCAAGTTGGGGGTCAACCTCGACGACCTGCTGATCTCGCAGCCCGACACCGGGGAGCAGGCGCTCGAGATCGCCGAGACGCTGGTCCGCTCGGCCGCGCTCGACGTGGTCGTGATCGACTCGGTCGCCGCCCTGGTGCCGAAGGCGGAGATCGAGGGGGACATGGGCGACTCCCACGTCGGCCTCCAAGCGCGCCTGATGAGCCAGGCGCTGCGGAAGTTGACCGGGGCGATCGCCCGCTCGAAGACGTGCGTGATCTTCATCAACCAACTCCGGATGAAGATCGGGGTCATGTTCGGCAGCCCCGAGACGACGACCGGCGGCAACGCGCTGAAGTTCTACGCCTCGGTCCGAATGGACATCCGCCGGATCGAGACGATCAAGAACGGCACCGACGCGGTCGGCGCCCGGGCGCGGGTCAAGGTGGTCAAGAACAAGGTCGCCCCGCCCTTCCGCCAGGCGGAGTTCGACATCATGTACAACGAGGGAATCTCGGTCACGGGCAGCGTCCTCGACGTCGGGGTCGATCTCGGGTTGGTACGCAAGAGCGGGGCGTGGTTCTATCTGGGGGAGGAGCGGCTCGGCCAGGGTCGGGAGAACACCAAGGAGTTCCTCAAGCACAACCCGGACGTGTTGGAGGAGATCCGCGGCCGGATCAAGGCGACCTCGCCCGAGCTCTCGGGGCGGATCGCGTTCGACGGCGCCGAGGCGGAGACCGAGGCCGCTCCGCCGCCGCCGGTCGCCGTCGGGGCGGGGGCGAACGGCGCCCGGAGGAAGGGTGAACTCGGCCTCGGGAACGACGAGTAGCGGTCGGCGCCTGGTGCCGGTGGCGAGCGAGACGGGACGGTGAGGGGGTGGGCTCCGGTGCTCGCCCCCTTTGCTGTGGCCCCGGTGGTCTCCCTGACGGTGAACTTGGGCGTCGCGTCGCCGCTGCGTTGGTCGTCGTGGCGAAGCTCGGCTAGTGGGATGGTGGAGGCCGCCGGGTATGAAACCGGCTGACGCATTCCGGTGTGCGCTCCTCGTGAGTCTGCCTCGTTGTTCGTTCCCGTAATCGAGTCCCTCGATGCGGAATCCGGGTGATCGCTTCCGCTTCCCGGAGAGACCTTACCCCCGGCCCCCTTTCCCCTGTCCCGTGCGCGGGAAAGGGGAGACGTTCCCAGTCCCGTGAGCGGAACGGTCCAACTGGATTCCGTATGGCCTCAAGAAATCCCCACGGGTGGTCGGGTCCAGGAGCGTTCCGACGTCGAGGTCCGGAGGGGGGAGGAGAGCGCTCCTCCGGGACGACAAACGGAAGAAACGGAGCGGGCGGGGACCATCAAGTCCCCGCCCGCTCCGTTTTCCCCGGACGACCAGACCGTGTCGTCGATCCGGTCGCCCCTCGACCCCCGGTGTCGGCTGCCGGGCCGCGACCGCGCCTACCCGAGGCGGGTCGCGCCGTAGAAGCGCGACGAGTAGTAGTCGGAGTTCATGTCGCTGACCTTGACCCCGGTCGACTCGTTCTCGGCGTGGACGAACTGGCCGCCGCCGATGTAGACCCCGGAGTGGGACAGACCGGGCTGGAACGTGTTCTGGAAAAAGACCAGGTCGCCGGGTTGCAGCTCGTTCAAGCCGACCGACTGGCCCATCCCGATCTGCGCGAACATGTCGTGGGTGATGTCCATCCCCAGCGCGTTCTGGGCGACGAACATCGTGAACCCGGAGCAGTCGAAGGCGTACGGCCCTGCCCCGGCGTAGACGTACGGGGAGCCGACGTACTGCATGGCGAGGTCCGCCATCGCCTGGCCGCCGCCGCTCGGTGCGCCGCCGCCGCCTCGGCGACCCTCGCGCTGGACCTCGACCTCAGGCTCGGCTTCCGGCGCCGGCTCGGCCTCGGGCGCCGTCGCGTCCGGGCTCGGCAGTTCGAGCGTCGGCGCGTCCTCATCAGTCGTCTCGACGGCGACCTCGACCACCGGCTCGGCCGGCGTCTCGAGATCGGTCGTCTCGACCGCGGCCTCGCTCTCTGCCGTGGTCTCCTCGCTCACGTCGGCGACCGGGGCCGCGTCGGCGGCAACGGGCTGCTCCCAGGCGAGGAATGAAGCGTTGATATAACCGAGGCTGCCAGCGCAGTTGACCGGCATCCAGTCTCCCGTCTGACCCCCCGCGACCTCGACCGGAGCGCCTTCGGTCAGGACACCGATCTCTCCAGCACCCGCTTCGGCTCCGGAGCGGCAGACCGCGCCGTCGCCGTCGGCGCCGGCGATCCAAGCGGTGCCCGTCGGCACCGACGGCGCGAGCGGCGCCAGGGGAGCATCCGGCGAGTCTTGCAGCAGGAGTGTGGTGTCGGCGACCGGCTCGACCCAGCCACCCGCCGGAGAGGGGGTGGTGAACGTGGGACCACCGAGCGCATCGGTCTCGTCGGAGGTCGCCGCGGTGGCGTCGGAGGCGACGGCATCGCCGAGGGCGTAGGCGGGCAAGTAGCCGACCTGACCCCAGGCGTCGACCTGGTACCACACAGAGCCGTCGGCCGCGGTGAGCGGTCCGTCGGCGATCGTCACCTCCGTGCCGGAGGCGACCTCGGTCGCCGCTGCCGCGTCGAAAGCAGGGCCAGAGCGGAGGACGACCGGCTCTCCGGTCGAGACCATCGCGGAACCGCCGACCGCCAATTCAGCCAGTGCCGAGGACGGTGCCAAGGCAAGGAGCAATGCGAGCCCGGCCAGCGCGCAGGCGCAACGGCGCAAGACGGTTGGATAAAATACGTACACGACCCTTCCCTCCCCAAGTGTTTACGGTCGAGCAACCCCTCGACCGGCCCGCAGGTGTCGGGACGAAGTTAACCTGTGTCCTCCCTGTCGCGCATCGGCGCCCCCGCGCCGGAGTTCTTGGTGCGACCAGCGTCCATCCACGCCGCCGCTACGCATAAACGAAGCGCGGCACCCGGCATCCATCCTTGCCAGGGGCCGCGCTTCGCTCACGTATCGTCGATCCCCGGTGCCGAGCCGACCCCCTCGGGGCGCGCCGATCCGCGAGTGCCGGAACGACCAATGATGACGGGAACGCGAGATCCAGAGTGGCGATGGCGGCGGTTGCCGGTCGCTTGGGTGCTCGCGGTCGTCATACGGTCGTGGCCCTCGCTTCTCTCGCCCACGGAGGGGCTGGAACGGGCGATCAGGTTCGTGCTCGCCTCGTCCCGCCATCGGTCGCAACGCCGGGATGGCCCGAAACTAGCAGAAGGGGAGGGACGTGTCAAGACCCGTTCGGCGGTGCGTGGGGGTCGGTCGGTGTCGGAGGCGGTCCCCGGCAGCCCGCGCGGCGGCCCATCGCCGCGGCGAAATGACGGCTGCGGTCTTTAGATGGGAGCAGGATTCCGGGCCGCGGCAGCGGGGTCGCCGGCGGGTTTGCTGGCAAAGGTGTGGTCGGCGCAAGGAGGCAGCATGGAAGGCGGGACGACATCGGCCGCGGGCGGTCGGCACCGGATCGAGCTGGCCGACAGCCTGACGGCGCTGG
>JBBSNJ010000375.1:0-4370 GCA_038232775.1 Thermomicrobiales bacterium | reverse complement strand
GCTGCTTGAGCACGGCGGCGGTCTCCCTCAGGGAGTCGAGGGTCTGCTGGGGCTTGAGCTCGACCCGGTCGAGCGTCGCCTTGCCGCCGAGCCCGAGCTGGGCGGCGGCGGCGGAGAGGACGAGCCCGATCAGACCGGCGGCGGCCCAGCGGGGAAGCTTGCGGCTGAGCGCCTCGAAGAGGGCGAGCAGCAGGAAGAGGGCGCCGAATTCGCCCACCGCGACCCCGGCCCCGATCGCGGCGGCGCCGGCGGCGGCGGTCTTGGCTTCCCCGCCGAGCTCGGTCTTGGCGAGCTGGAGCTCGTCGCGGGCGATGGCGCCGAGGTCGTCGGCGACGCCGGCGGCGAGGGAACCCAGCTCGGCCTCGGAGGTGGCCGCGGCCCCGGACGGGGGCGGCGGGGACGCGATCGGTTCGCCGGCCAGGACGTCCGGGCCGGGATCCGGGGAAGAGGTGCCCTGTTCCATGAGAATGCTCCTGTGGAGTCACGGTTCGGTTCTCGGCCGGTACTCGGGAGCGCGGGCCGGCAACCCGAACGCCAACCCGGTCGCGCCCGCTAGAGGCGAGCCGCTGGGGAGATCAGCGTCTCGCGGTCGAACGCCAGTCCTGATCTGGGGTCGGGGCAACCGTATCGGTTTGCCGGAGATCGGCCCCTACTCCAAACCCCTCGCCCTGGTCCCATAGCCGGGTCGAGAAGCCTGTCCCGCCGCCGATTACGAAGCGGTTGAACGAGACTCCGTACTAACCAACTCGCCAGCGTCGGTTCGGCGCCCGACCGCTGCTCCCCCGCAACGAGGGGGAGCCAGCACTGCTTCGTCAAATGTCTCCGCGCTCGCCGAAGCAATGAACGAGAGGCGCCGGTCCGGACGCGGCGCGCTCCGCCGCCGCGCCCCGGTACCCGATCCGGCATCCGGTGGGACCGCTTCCGGAAGAGAGACCGGCCACCGACTCTTCTCTCCCGTGCGCGGGACTAGAGAGACAGGGGACTCTGAGCCTGATTGAGCGGCGCCGATGCCCGGCAGGAAGCGGAAACAGGCATCCGAGCGCCGCTTAAGCGGCTGGGCACCCTCTCCGATCCCGCCGGCGCCTGGTGGTGCTGGAGGGACATCGCTGCCGTACTCCCGCCACGTACCAGCGGGGGGGCGGCGCCGGGGCCGCCCCCCCGCTGGTACCGATCCTGGCCCCGCGCTAGGAGCGGTCGGGGCGCCCTGTCGCGTCGGAGCCAGCGCCGGTGGAGGTCGTGACGAAGCCGGACCCGCTGCCACGCGGAGCATCGACGTTCGGACGGTCGGTCGGCGTCTGGGGCGCGGCGGCCGATTGGGCGCCGGCGGAGGCGTCGAACCAATTGCCCTGGCCCTGGCCCTGGCCCTGCTCACCGCGCACCGCCTGCTGCTCGGAGTGCTGGCGCATCCGGTCGTTGAAGTCCGGGAAATTCTGCTCGACGGTGGAGCGGACGCGCTCGGTCACCATCCCCATCAGCGTGCCGCCGATGGTGGAGATCGTGTCGTCCAGGCCGGAGCTGTGGGCGGCGCCGCGGAGGCCGCTCCGACCGCCCTGGAGACCGGGGTATTGGTGGCCACTGCTTTGCTGGCCGCCGCCCTGCTGACTACCGCCACCACCGCCGCCACCGCCACCGAGGAGGCCGCCGAGCAGGAACCCGCCAGCGAGGGCAGCCCCGAGAGCGATCAGCGGCCGCTCCTCGATCTGCTTGCTGAGATCGATGTTCTCGATGCTCTGCTTGACCTGGTCGACAGTGTCGGTGACGGTCCCCTTCATCTGGTCGACGGTCCCCTTCACCTGGTCGACGGTATCGGTGACGGTCGCCTTCGCTTGCTCGACGGTGTCGGTCGCCATGTGGGCGGTGTCGGTCACGCGGGCCTCGATCTGGTCGATCTTGCTGGCGGCGTCGTCGCGCTTGGCGTCTATCTCTTGACGGAGTTGATCTGCTGTTTGGCCCATTGCTGATCCTCCTTGAGGGTATCGATCGTCTGCTCGGGCTTGAAGTTGGCAGCGCTGAGGCGGTTCTTGCCGACCATCGCCAGGATGGCGGCGACAACGAGGAGGACGGCGGCGACGATCAGGGCGCCGAGCCAGAGCTCGCCGAGCCAGTCGGCCAAGAGGTACATCGCGAAGAGCATCAGGAAGACGAGGCCGACGAGACCGATCAGGGCGCCGGCGACGAGCATCGCGGCGGCGGCGCCGAGTGTCTTGGCGTCTTCGGTCAACTCCGTCTTCGCGAGTTGGACCTCGGCCCGGACGAGATCCTGCGTGTCCTTGATCAGGCCGGTAATGAGGGTCCCGATCCCTTCGTCGGCGGCGGCTGGGGCCGTGACCGGGCCGTCGGCCGGGACGACGGTTTCGTGGACGGTGGTCTCGCGGATGGTGCCGGGAGGGGCACCGGCGCGGCGCGGTTGTTGGCTTGCGTCCATAGCTGTCTCCCGCCGGGTCGCGGCCTAGCGCACGATCCGGGAGAGGAGGAGACCGACCCCGGCGGCGACCAGGAGCGACTCGGTCGGCTTCCGCCGGACGAGCGACTCGAGATCGCCGACGAGCGTGTCGGTGTCCTTGCCTTCCAGGTAGCGGGCGGCTTTGTCGAGCTGGGTGGCGGCGGTCCCGGCCAAGTTCTGAGCGGTGGCGCCGGCGCCGCCCTGGGACTCGAGCCCCTGCGTCTTGTCGCGGAGCATGTCGGCCGCCTGGCCAAGACCGCCGGCTGCCTTGTCGATCCCCTCGTCGGCCTTGGCCGACGCCTGCTCGGCTGCCTGACCGACCTTCTCCTTGGCCTGGTCGGCGGCCTGACCAGCCTTCTCCTTGGCCTGGTCAGCGGCCTGGGACGCCTTCTCCTTGGCCTGACCCGCCTTCTGCTTGGCTTGGTCGGCGGCCTGACCGGCCTGCTCCTTCGCCGTGTCGCTGGATGATGCGCCCTGCCCGCCCCGCGCCGTCCCCGTGTCGGGGGCAATGATGAGGCTAGATTTCGCCTCGGACTTGCTGCTGCCGGCGCCCGAGCCGGCCGGGTACTCGGTGCTCGGGGGGGGCATCGTGCCGCCGCCTGCGCCGAACCGATCACGATCGCTCATATCGTTGTCCTCCTACGCGCGCCCTGGCGCTTGTGCCCTGTCGGTGCCGACGGCGCGACCCGATCATCCTCGCGCCGATTGGGCAGACGCAAGCACTACGCAAACGGGGTGCCACCTGGGGATCGGTGCGGGAGCCCTGGGGGAGCAGTCCTCGAGTTGGAGGGCGGCGGCCCTCCGGTTCGGGGGCGGCGCGACCGTTCGCGGCAACCGCCGGGGGAAACTCCCGGCATCGCGGTCGTGGCCAGTGGCCGGGCGAATGGGGACCGGACGGCACCGCGGGACGCGCCTCGCCCGACCGTGGCACGATCCGGCGGCGGCGGGTATCGGACCCCGGCGCCGCGGCGGGAACGAGCGGGAGGGGGAGGGGGAGGACGTGGGAGCGGCGGGCGGCCGGACGGTGGGGGAGGATCGGCGCGAGGTCTGGGGCTGGGCGCTCTACGACTGGGCGATCTCCGCCTTCAGCACGACGGTGGTGACGGTGCTGCTGGGGCCGTACCTGACCGGGTTGGCGCAGGCGGCGGTCGGGGAGCGGGGGACAGTGCTCGAGCTGGGCCCGCTCGGGCGGGTGACGGCGGAGTCGTTCTACCCGCTCTGCGTCTCGGCCTCGGTGCTGTTGCAGGTGCTGCTGCTGCCGGTACTGGGAGCGGTGGCCGACTTCACCCACGGCAAGAAGCGGCTGCTGGCGCTGGGGACGGCGCTGGCCGCGACGGCGACCGGCGGGCTGTTCCTGATCACCGGCGAGGGCTATCTAGTCGGCGGCCTGCTCTTCGTCGTCGCCAACCTGGCGGCGGGAGCCTGCGGCGTGCTCTACAACGCCTTCCTCCCCGAGATCTGCCCGCCCGGGCGGCGGGACGCGGTCTCCAGCCGCGGCTTCGCGCTGGGGTACCTGGGGGGCGGGCTGCTGCTGGCGGCGAACCTGGCGCTCGTCGCGACCCGGCCGTTCGGGCTCTCGACCGGGGAGGCGGTGCGGCTCTCCTTCCTCTCGGCCGCGCTCTGGTGGGGGCTGTTCGGCGCGATCGCGATCAGCCGGCTGCGGTCGCGGGCGCCGGCGGGGACGATCCCCGCCGGGCGGGGGCTAGTGGGGACCGGGCTGGGGGAGCTGCGGGGGGCGGTCGGGCGGCTGCGGCGGCTGCCGGGGACGCTGCGCTTCCTGGTCGGCTACGCCCTCTACAACGACGGGGTGCAGACGGTGATCTCGCTCTCGTCGGTCTTTCTCGCCCAGGAGCTGTTCGTGCGGCGGGGGCGGGCGGAGGACGAGGCGCAGTCGTGCATCATCGGGGGGGTGCTGGTGGTGCAGTTC
>JBBSNJ010000374.1:0-4389 GCA_038232775.1 Thermomicrobiales bacterium | reverse complement strand
CTCGTCCTCGCCACCGCCCTCTCGGGAGCGGCCGACTACCTGGTGACTGGCGACAAGGGCCTCCTGGCCGTGGGCCGTCACCGAGGCGTCACGATCCTGACCCCGCGGCGATTCCTCGCGGTGCTGGACGAGGCCGGGGCACCGGGCGGCCAGCCGACGGGCTGACGTCGCGGCAGCGCTCTGCGACCTTTGGTCGCGCGCCGCCGCCCATCACCGGCGGCCCGAGCCAGAGCACGCGGCAGCACACCTCACGGCATCGGGCAACGGGAGCGCCGACCGGCCGGCACACGGACGCCGAACCGGCGTCGTCCGGGTCCCTGGCTACGATAGGGATCGCCCATCGACCAAGAACGGCACCCCGTCCACCTCGACCCGCCCCCCCTGCCGCAGGTCGCAGACGAGATCCCAGTGGACGGCCGAGCGGTTGACGCTCCCCGTCTCCGGGTAGCCGGCGCCGAGCGCGAGGTGGACGGTGCCGCCGATCTTCTCGTCGAGCAGCGTGTGCTTGGTGAAGCGGGTCAGGTCGAAGTTCGTACCGAACGCGAACTCGCCCAAGCGGCGGGCACCCTCGTCGGTGGAAAGCGCCCGTTCCAGGTACTCCCCGTTCTGGGCGGCGCTCGCCTCGACCACCGCCCCCCGCTCGAAGCGGAGGCGGACGTCCGCCACCTCCCGGCCGCCGGCGTTGGCCGGGAACGAAAAGCGGACGCGCCCGTCGGCCGAGTCCTCGACCGGTCCGGTGAAGATCTCGCCCGACGGAAAATTGCGCTTGCCGTCGGAGTTGACCCAGGAGCGCCCCCCGATCGCGAAGGTCAGATCCGTGTCGGGGCCGACCAGACGGACCTGATCGGCGCCGGCCAGGCGGTCGATCAGGCGCTGCTGCTCGGCGCCGAGGCGCCGCCAGGCGGCGATCGGGTCGGGCTCGTGCAGCTTGCAGGCGCGGAGGACGAGCTCGGCGAAGTCGTCGGTCGCCAGGTCGGCATCCTGGGCGTAGGCGGCGGTCGGCCAGAGGGTCAGCGACCAGCGGAATTCGCCGGCTGCGGCCCGCGCCATCGAGGCCGCCATCAGCTCCTGCCGGGAACGGGCCAGGAGCGTCTGGCGGGCGGCATCGACCGCCGAGAGGCTCTTGATGTTCGTCTCGGCCAGGACGGTGATCAGGGCGTCCGCCTCTCGGCGGAGGAACCGCTCGGTCGGGGGGACGAAGGCGAGTTGCTCGTCGTCGCCGGCGGTCAGCAGGTCGGCGCGGAGGTCGGGGAACGTCGGCACCAGGACGGGGTGTGCCCCCCGCTCCACCAGCGCGCCGTGGATCGCCCGCAGCAGCGCCGCCGCCGCCACCCCGCCGGTGACGCCGACGACGTCCCCCGGCTGGGCGGCGACGCAGTAGTCGACCAGAACCTCGGCCCACCGGCTCAGGCGGGGATCGGGCATCGTGCGAAACTCCTGCCGTTCGGTTCGGGGGCTCGGCCCGGGCTCCCCTAGGGGTCGCGGCCGACGCCGGGATTGACCTCAGGGATGATAGACCGCCGCCCCCGCGAGCGTCGTTACCGGACGTTGGCGGGACGCCGATCCGCCTCACCCCGAGGCGGGAGCCGACCCATGAGCACCCTATCCCCCACCCCGGACGAGCGCTACGCGGCACTGGTCGAGGCGCTGCTCGGCACCTCGGAGGCGACGTTCGACCCCTCGGCGAGGCGGGGCTTCGGTTCGTCGGCGCTCAAGATCGGCGGCAAGATCTTCGCCATGCTGGTCGACGGCCGGCTGGTCGTCAAGCTCCCTCGGCAGCGGGTCGACGGCTTGATCGCCGCCGGGGCCGGCGAGCGGTTCGATCCCGGCCACGGCCGGTTGATGAAGGAGCCACTCGCCGTCGACCCCGCGGCCGACGGCGAGTGGCTCCCCTTGGCGACCGAGGCGATGGGGTTCGTGGCGCCGAAGGGGTGACCGCCGGCGCGGCCTGTCTCGTGGGTCGCCCCCGCCCCTCCCGCTCCTCGCCGGCGATCGGGACCGTCGCTGCTGGGCGGCCATCCTCCTCGCCACCGCTGCCCGCGACGGGAGCAGCCCCCGGTCCCTGGTCTGCCGGCACCGCCCGCGGGCGGTGCGATCAGGACCAACACCTCCCCGTCGTTCTCCAGCGCTTTGCAGAAGGGTCGCCCCGAGGCCACGGAGTGGTCGGGTGGGCCGCTGTCGCCCGACGCGCGACGGGCGCAGCAAGCAGCGCCCCTACAGCTGGTCGCGGCCAGTCAGCTCCATTGCAATCCGCTCGAAGCCGATAGAGGAATCCGTGCCCTCCCCGAACGCCACGGATTCATCGGCAAGCTCGGAGAGACGGCTTTGTCGGCAGACCTCAGCGGACGGCGCCGTGCGGCAGCAGGGCGTGGACGCCCCAGACGCCGTTCGCGACCTGGGTGATCCGAAGATCGACCGCCACGCTCGCCAGAGCGAGCGCGGTGTGGCGGTCGAGCCCGATCAGCTCGCCCATCAGATCGAGCATCGCGTCGAGGGCGACCGCCGTCGCCTCGTTCAGGTCGGGGTCGAGGCCGAACGTCAGCCAGCCGGCCGGGGTACGGGCCCGCGGCATCGTCAGCCGAAGGTCGGGGTGGAGCGTGAAGGTCAGCGCGGCCCGCTCCATCGGGCACTCGATCGCCTGACCGCCGACCTCGCCGTCCCCCTGGGCGGCGTGCCCGTCGCCGACCGAGACGAGCCCGCCGGCGACGGCGATCGGGAGGAAGAGGGAGCTGCCGGTCACCAGCTCCTTGCAGTCGAGGTTGCCGCCGCTCGGGCGGGGCGGCGCCGTCGAGTGCCGACCCGGTTCGGCCGGCGGCATGCCGATGACGCCGAGGAAAGGGCGGAGGGTGACGGTGTGGCCGTGTTGGTCGCGACCGACCATCCGGTCGGGGTCGAGCGTCCAGAGCAGCCCGGCCTCCCGGTCGGCGACGCCGACCCGGTGGTTGAGCGCGGTCCGCGGTCCCCCGGCGTAGGTCCAGCCCCAGCGGCCCGGCCGCAGGTCGCCGATCCCGACCTCCAGCGTCATCCCCGGCTCGGCGCCCCGCACCGCCACGGGGCCGCAGAGGGCGTGACCGTCCCCCCGCCACTCGGGGCGGGCGTCGGCGAAGCGGCGGTGCTCGTCCGCGGGGGAGGCCAACGGCGCGATCCCCCACCGCGCGTCGAGGGTGCGGAAGACGACCGTGTCGCCGGGGTCGATCGTCAGCGCCGGCGGCAGCTCGGGCGAGAAGAGGCCATGCAGCGTCTCCCGCGCCGGCTCAAGAATGTGGACGATCATGGAACGACCTCCCGATGGCACCGCGTTCGATGAACGCCGCTCGATGGGAAGCGTGCGTCCGTCCTCGTCGTCCGGTACCCGACCGCCGGCGGTGCTCGCTCCCGCGTCACCCCGCCGGCGCTCACCTCTAGCGCCCGCGCACGAGCGCCACGCCGAGCAGCAGCAGCCCGATCCCCGCCAGCCGCAGACCGTCGACCGGCCGCGGCGTGGCCCCGAACGCCCCGACGTGGTCGAGGACGACGGCGCCGCCGAGCTGGCCGGCAATGATCGCGGCCAGGAAGAGGCCGATCCCGAGCCGGGGGGTCAGGTACGAGGCGCCGATCAGGTAGGGGGTGGCCAGCATCCCGGTCAGGGCGAACCAGGGGGCGATCCCCCGCAGACCGAGCCCGAGCAGCAGCGCCGCCGCCAGCCCGACGACGACGAACGGCCAGAACCGGTCGAAGGGGCGCGGCAGCAGCGGTGCCGGCCCGAGCGCGGCCCGCGCCGCCAGCACCAGCGCCAGCGAGAAGACGCTCCCCAGCAGGGAGACCCAGGCCGCCTCGGCCGGCCCCCGACCCCGGCTCATCGCCCCCAGCAGCGCGACCTGGAGGGCCGAGGTGATCCCCAGCGCGACCGCCAGCGCGGTCCCGACGACCTGGCCCATCATCCGCCCCCGCGCTCGTCCCTCGCCGCCCCGGCGCCGCCTCCGGCTCGCGGCCAGTATCGACGACTCGTCCGGGCCGCGGGGGACCGCCCCGATCTCCGGAGCACGACCTTCGCCCCCGACCCGCCAACCTTCTCCCGCGCCCGGCGGCGGGGAGGCGGGGCGGGGCCGAACGACTGGAGCCGGGGCCATCCCGCGCCGGCTGGTCGGGTCCACCGGCGGCGACACGTGATCGACCAGCCCCCGCGTCCGCGCCAACCCTGCTACGATGCCGCCTCCCCGTCACCCCGCCACCCGGCAGTCAGCTTCGAGGCCGCCGGGATCGTTACGCCGAGCAAGGAGGTTCCGATGGGCCACGACCACGATCGCCGCGACCGCGAGGGGCGGCTCGACTGGAGCGTACTGAACGGGCCGCGCGTCTCCCGGCGGACGCTGGGGCGGCTGGCCGCGGCCAGCGGCGCCGCCGGCTTCG
>JBBSNJ010000373.1:0-4394 GCA_038232775.1 Thermomicrobiales bacterium | reverse complement strand
GGGGTGGCGACGACCGCGCTGCGGCGCGTCCTCCCGATCGCCTTTGCCAGCGATCAGGTCGATCTGGCACGGTTGGAGGCGGTCGCGGCCGTCGACAATCTGGCCTCTCGCCGGGTCCTGGTGCGGGCGGGCTTCGTCTGCAAGGGGATCGCTCGCGGCTATCTGGTGATCGGCGGGGTCCGGGTCGACCACGTCCGCTACGCCCTCCTCCGCGGCGATTGGGCGGCGGGTCGGGGCTGGACCGGCGGCGGGTCGGGGGACGAACGGCGGTGAACGAGCCAAGTGCGCCAGAGCAGACCGACGAGAACGCCCCCCGCGCGGCGGGGCGGAGCAGCTCGGTCGAGGCTGAGCGGGCGGCGCGGCGCGAGCTGCTGCGGCACGTCGACGCGCTGGCCGAGCCGGTGATGGTCCTGCTCGGGCTCCTCTTCCTCGGGCTGGTGGCGGTCGGCTTCTCCGGGATCGACCTGAGCCCGGTCGAGCGCCGCGGGATCAACCGGGCGCAGGCGATCATCTACGGCGTCTTCCTCCTCGACTTCGCCGTGCGGTGGTTCGTTGCTCCCGGCAAGCTCGCGTTCCTGAAGGGGAACTGGCTCCTCCTCCTGTCGCTGGTCGTGCCCGCGGTGCGGCCGCTGCGGGCGGTCCGGGGCCTGGCGGCGCTCCGCTCGTTCCACCTGCTGCGGGCGCTGACCGGGCTCAACCGGGGGATGCGGGCGCTGCGACAGGTGACCCGTGGCCGGCAGTTCGCCTATCTGCTCGCTCTGAGCGTGGTCGTTGTCCTGCTCGGCGCCGGCAGCGTGCTCTCCTTGGACCGGGGCGTCCCCGGAGCCGAGATCCGGTCGTTCGGCGAGGCGCTCTGGTGGTCGGCGACGCTGGTGACGACGATCAACAGCGCCGACGATCCGGTCAGCTTCGAGGGGCGGGTGGTCGGGTTCCTCCTGCGCGTCTACGCCTTGAGCGTCTTCGGCTACCTGACCGCCTCGATCGCGACCTACTTCATCGGGACCCAGGGCGCCCAGAATGCCGAGGGTGCCCAGAATCCGCCGGGTGGGGCGGCCCAGCCCGCCGCCGACGACCAGGTCGAGGCGTTGCGGCGGGAGATCGCGCGGCTGCGGCAGGATCTGGAGGGGAGGGGAATGGTCGCCGGCGAAGACCGGCGGCCGGACGGCCCGCCCGCTGAGTCCCCCTCTGGCCAGTGACCCGCGTCGTCCCGCCGCCCCGGGCGATCGGTCGTCGCTCCCAGTCGGCCGCGGCGCCTCTGGGCACCACGGGAGAACGGAAGGCTCCTGGGCTGGGGATCGGCGCCGCCGGCTGCCCGAGCATCACGTCGATGGGTGGGCGCTGCCTTCGCCCCCCGCCTCCCCCGGGCGGGCGAGACCGGGGGAGCCGTCGATGCGCCCGGTGACGCGAACGGGGAACAGGGTGGAGACGAGCATCGACCGCGGGAGCGCGGGCCGGAGGCGTTGGCCGTGCGGCGAGACGGGCGTACAATCGGCCCTCGCGGCGCGCCCCCCGCGGCGCTGGGCCACGGGCGAGTCGCCCGCGGCGCCGGGGAAGGAGCGTCGAGGTCCGATGACGGATGACGGGAAGAGCACCTCGCCGTCGATCGCCACCGCTCCGGCGGTCGGTGCCGACGATCCAGGGGCCAGGGAGGACGCGGCCCCGCTCGCGCCGGAAGAGTTGGCCGACCGGCTGCTGCCGGTCGACCCGCGGCTCTCGCCCGACGGGCGGAGCGTCGCCTTCGTCGCCGCCCCGGTCGGACGCTGCGGGCTCCACCCCGAGCGATCGCTCTGGCTGGCGCGGCAGGACGAACCGGCCTGGCCCCTGACCGCTCCCGGTGCCGACGACGCCGACCCCCGCTGGTCGCCGGACGGGCGGCGGCTCCTCTTCACCTCCGACCGCCTCGCGCCCGAGGCGGAGCGGGGCGACGAGCGGCGCCGGCTCTTCCTGCTCCCGCTCGGGGGCGGCGAAGCGGCACCGCTCGGGGAGCTGGAAGGGGAACTGACCGAACCGACCTGGTCGCCCAATGGGCGGTGGGCAGCGCTGCTGCGAAAGGACCCGGTCGACCCCGAGCGGAAGCGCCGGGTCGAGGACCGGGACGACGCGGTCGTCGTCGACGACACGCCCCGCTTCACCCGCCTCTGGCTCGTCGACGGGGAGAGCGGCCGGGCACGGTGCTTGACCCACGGCGCCTACCGCGTCTGGTCGTTCGCCTGGGCGCCGACCAGCGAGGCCCTGGTGGTCGTCACGACCGAGGGGGCGGAGCTCGATGCCGCCTATGGCGAAGCCCACTTGAGGAGCGTGACGATCGCCGGCGGTCTCCCCCGGAGCTTAGCCGCGTTCCCGACCCTGCCGCACGACCCGGTCGTCGTCGGCGGGGACGACGAGGCGGGGTGGCGGGTCGCGGTCCGCGCCGACGAGCATCGGGCGGACCCGTCCGAGTCGGTTTGGCTGGCGGCGGCGGGCGAGCGGCGGAACCTGCTCCCCGACTACGCCGGCGTCGTCGCCGCCCTGGCGCCAATCCCCGCCAGCCCCGATCACGTCGCGGTCCGGATGGTGGAGGGAACCCACGCCAGTCTCTACCGCTGCTCGGCCAGCGACGGCAGCCTGGCGCCGATCCTGGGGCCGGAGCGGCACGGACGGGGGAGTGTGCCCGAGGGGCCGTCCTTCTCGGGCGACGGCTCCCGCCTCGCCTTCGTCTGGTCGGACGGGACGACCCCGGAGGAGGTCTGGCTGGGGGACGTAGGGGGCGAGGCGCGGCCGGTGACGAGCTTCGGCGCGCGGTTCCACGGTCGCCTCCAGCCGGTCGAGGTGGTCCGCTGGGCGAGCGACGACGGGGTCGAGATCGAGGGGTTGCTGACCTCCCCGGCCGGCTTCGAGCCGGGACGGCGCTTCCCGCTGGTGGTCGAGGTCCACGGCGGGCCGAGCTGGCAGTGGGAGGACCGGGTGATGCTGACCTGGCACGATTGGACACAGCTCCTGGCTAGCCGTGGCTACGCTGTGTTGGCACCGAACCCCCGCGGCAGCACGGCCTACGGCGCCGGTTTCCAGCGGCGGCTCCAGGACGACGTCGGCGGCGGCGAGCTGGCGGATCTGCTGAGCGGGGCGCGGGCGATGGTGGTGCGCGGGATCGCCGACGGGGAGCGGCTCGGCATCGGCGGTTGGAGCTGGGGCGGCTATCTGACCGCCTGGGCCGTCACTCAGACGGAGGTGTTCGGGGCGGCGGTGATGGGGGCCGGCCTGGCCAACTTCGTCTCCGACCACGGCCAGAACGACATCCCCGGCATGAACGGCCTGATCTTCCCCGGCGACCCCTACCGCGAACCCGACGCCTACTGGCGGGCCTCGCCGATCCGATGCGTCACCAGCGCCCGGACGCCGACGCTGATCCTGCACGGCGAGGCCGACGCCCGCGTCCACCCCGCCCAGGGGATGGAGTTCTACCGGGCGCTGAAGACGCTCGGCGTGCCCACGGCCTTCGTCCGCTACCCACGGGAGGAGCACACGATCGCCGAGCGCCGCCACCAAATCGATCTGATGGAGCGAATCGTCGCCTGGTTCGACCGTTGGCTGACGAAACCCGAGGCGGAAGACGCGCGTTCGGAGGGGTGCCATTGACGACCGTGAAGGTGCCAATCAGATTGACACCTGCCGGCCGGAGCGTACAATGGGCGCGGGAAGCGGAAGGAGGATCCGTCTACGCTGCAACCGAGCGGTGTCGCTGACGCCCCCGGCCGAGGCTCGCCCCCGAAGGGGCCGGCTGGCGCGGGCGTGCGGCGAGCGTCCAGCATGGCGGGCGGGGGCGGGGTGACGGGAGGACTAGTGGGGACCTCAGGGACCTTGGTGATCTTGGTCGCGCTCCAAATCGGACTCGCCGCGGTGCTGGTGGTGGCCGCCGCGGGCAAGGCGCTGCGGACGGAGGAGTTCGCCGCCGCCCTGCGCCTGAGCCGGCTGCCGGAAGCGGCGATCCTCCCGATTGGGCTGGCCGTGGTCGGGATCGAGCTCGTGCTCGCGGTCGCGCTCGTGCTGGCGACGCCGGCCGCGCTGCCCGTCGCCTTCGCCGCCGCGTTGCTGCTGCTGGCCGTCTTCACCCTCTGGATGTCCTGGGTCCGCGCCAGCCGCCTCCGGGTCCGCTGCGGCTGCTTCGGCACCGGCTCGGACGTGGTCGGCGCGGCGACGATCGTCCGCAACCTGCTGCTGATGGCGGGCGCGGCGGTCGGTTGGTGGCTGGCGAATCGAGTCGCCACTCCGCTGCCGGGGCCGTCGCTGCCGATGTTGGTGATCGCGACCAGCGGCGGGATGCTGCTGGCCCTCGGCTCCGCTCTCCGTGCCGCCTCGCCCGAGCTGGCCCTGACCTTCGACCGAGTGCAGGCGCGCGAGGCGACCGGCCGCGGCCG
>JBBSNJ010000372.1:0-4394 GCA_038232775.1 Thermomicrobiales bacterium | reverse complement strand
CGGCGGGGGCGGCGGCGGGCGTTGGGCCGGGCGCCCTCGGGGGGGCTCGGGCGTAGGACGCGCCCCCCCGGAGCGCGCCGCCGACCACCAGCACGCCGGAGGCGAGCAGCGGGTTGCCGCCGGAGACGAGGTCCTTCGCCAGACTCCACTCCCCGATTTGGGGATCGATCTCGCGGGCGAACTCGAAGTTTCCGGCGAGGTGGAAGTAGACGCCGAGCAGGCTGCCGAGGGCGACGACGACCAACGTCCCCCGCACCCACCGTTCGCTCCCCGGCCCCGGCCGCCGCCAGTCCGCGATCACCGCCCCGATGCCGAGGGCGCAGAGGACGAAGGGCGCGAACTGCCAAAGCTCGTCGTAGTGCTCGACCGAGAGGAGCTCGACGACCGTGCTCAGGAAGACCCCGACCGCCGCCAGCTGGAGGAAGCGGCGCAGGCGGCGCAGCCGCTCCGGCGCGCTCATGGGATCGCCAGGTAGGCACGAGCCGCCTCCGCCAGATCATCACCGACCAGACCAGCGAGCGCGGCGACGAAGCCATCGCCGGACCCGTACGGGCGGCTCTCGATCAGCCGCTGGGCGGTCGCCTCGTCGAGGCCGGGGATCTGCTGGAGCGTCGCCGCGTCGGCCTCGTTCGGGGCGACCGAGACGAAGACGTATTCCTCGTAGGCCGCGACCTGCGCCTCATCGACGTACTTGCCGATCTCCGCCCGGAACTGGGCGATGCTCGAGTACGGTCGGTACTCGATGAACTCCCCGACCATCCGGTCGCCGACGCCGGGGATTGCGAGGAACTGCTCCTCGGTCGCGGTGTTGAGGTCCAGCTTCGCGGACGCCGCCGCCGCGGCCGGGGTGCCCGCCGCCGGGGTGCCGGCGAGGGAGGGGAGGTAGGCGCGGGCGGCGTCGGCGTCCGCCGCCGAGACCAGCCCGCCGAGCGTGTCGAGGAACGCGGCGTCGGAGGCGAACGGGCGAGCGTTCTCCAACTGGGCGGCGATGTCCTGGTCGACCCCAGGGAGCTGGCGGAGGGTCGCCTCGTCCGACGCATTTGGGTCGATCGAGACGAAGACGAACTCCTCGTAGGCGGCGACCTGATCGTCGTCGACGTACTTGCCGATCTCCTCGCGGAACTGGGAGATGCTCGTGTAGGGCCGGTACTCGAGGAACTCACGCAGCATCCGGTCGCCGACACCGGGGATCGTGCGCAACTCCTCCTCGGTCGCGCTGTTCAGATTCAGCTTGGGCGTCGCCGCCTCGGCCTCGGCCGTCGCCGGCGTTTGGGCAAGCGGCCCGGCCGCCGTGATCGCCGGCAGCCCCAGGCCGAGACCGGCCGCCAGCGCGAGCCCCACCAACGCCCCGCGCCGCGTGATCGACGATGTCGCCATCTGCTCCGTCCTCTCCCGTGTCGGGTCGAAATCTCCGGCGGCCCCGCACCCGCGCGGCCACCCAAGGCGAGGGTAGAGGAAGATCGTTAGGGCCAGGTCAGCGCGAGCTAAGCGCTGGGGAAGAATCGTTACTGCGTCGCCTGGACTACCGTTTCCTCAGAGAACATCGTCATCCGGCCCGGCAACCAGATCTGGGGCCGCCGCGCCGGCGGTCCCGGCCCACGGTCGTCCGCCGCTTCCCCGGCGAGCCGCACCGCAGACGCTCGACCGAGCCACCTGAGCAGGGGAGGCGGGGGGAGGGGTCCTTCCTCCCGCTTTCTTCAACCAGGGCCGCTCATCCCTCGTCGGAGGCCGGCGTGGTGTCGCGCTCGTTCGGCGGACCGCCTGATTCGCCTTTCGGCGGGGGGCCTCCCGGACCACCGGTCGGGTGGCTCGGCCGGCCGTCGGGACCGCCCACCGGGGCCGGCAGGGCCTCCGGGTCGACGCCGACGGTGATCTCGCCGACGAAGCCAGCCTCGAGCGAACCTTCGGTCACCGGGTTCAGCGCCAACAGGAAGCCGGGCTCGTCGCCGTGGTCGCCGAAGATGTTGTCCTCCTCGTTGCGGAGGCGCTCCGAGTTGTCGCGGCGGGAGTAGGGCTCGGCGCTGGCGAAGAGCTCCTCGGTCAGGGAGTCATTGAAGAAGAGCTGATCGGTGTGGCGGACCTGCCCCCCCTCGTCGGTGTCGGTCGCCGCCATCGGCGCGCCGTCGGTGTGGACCATCCTGTGGATGTGGACCGTCCGGCCGCGGTACCAGCCGGGGTAGATGGTCTGGAACTCGACCACGCCGTCGGCGTTGGTCAGTTGGAGGCCGCGGCGGAAGTTGCCCTCGGCCGCCTCGGCGGTGAGCGCCTCGTCGACGTCGCCGCCGGGGTTGTTGCGCGCCACCCCCAGTAGTAGCCGAGCGCGTCGCAGTGCCGGACATCGACCGCGGCGTTGGCGAGCGGAGCGCAAGCGGTCGGGTCGTTGACCGTGATCCGCAGCGTCAGCGGCAGCCCTTCCTTCCCCTCGGTGAGGTCGGAGCGGATCAGCGCCTCGTCGACGTAGTAGGGTCCTTCGGTCAGCTCCGGCGTGAGGACGCAGACCTCGTTGGATGTCGCCGGGGTCGCCTGCTGGGCGTGGGCCGGGGCGGGCCAGCGGAGGCGGACGCCGCCGAGGGCGACGGCAGCCGCCCCCGCCTTGAGCAGGGTGCGCCGGGTCGGTGCCGAGCCGGGGAACATCTCGCTCGGGCTCGTCGTTTCGATGCGTGATGGGTGCTTGGCGATCTCGGTCATCTTGGCAATCCTGGTGAATGCATCAACGCAGCGACGGGCAGGGCGGTTGGATCGTGGTCGGGTCGGAGGACTCCTCCTTCGGCCGGCCGCGGTGCGCGACTCCGCACACCAGGAGGCGACGGCGTGCTCGGTCCAGAACCGGTGCGTCTTGGCGACGGCGGGGACGACGTTCTTGATCTCGTACTCGAGCCGGAACCCCGGCCCGACCGGGAGGTAGAGGAGGCTCGCGTCGTGCCGGGCTGCGACGTTCTCGGCCAGGATCGCCCGTCGCAGCCAGAAGGTCGCCGTCCCCCGCCTCCGGTGTCGTCTATCTGAGGAGCGCGGGTGCTTCGGCCGCGGATTGCGGATACTCGGCCAGGGAGCCGACGAGGACGAACACAAAGGGAGCTGGCCACGGCGACGATCGAGAGCAGCAAGGTTTGTAGTTTGAGCACGGTGTACCTCCCGTGACCTCCGGCCGGGGACGGTGACTGGCGGCCGGGGGCCGCGCCGGTCGTTTCGAGGCGTCCCGCTCGGCCCGATCAGGGCGAAGGACCGCCTGGAAGGAGGGTAGGGCGCGGGGTTTAGCGGCCCTGGTGGGGCAGGTAACAGCTGGGGAAGAATTTCGCCTCGCTCAGTGGTGCTGCTGGGCGGGGTGCCTCGAGCATCGTTGCGGCTGGACCTAGAGGGGGGCGGGGGTGTAGAGCCTCGCCGTCGCTTACCTGGGGGCCTGATGCGGAATCCAGATGAACGCTTCGGCTTCCCCGGGAGCGTCCCTCACCCCTTCGGCTCTGCTCGGGGCGGGCTCCTTCAGCTTGACGGGGCAGGCCCCTAGCTCCGCTCGCCCTCCCAGACTGGGACGTGCGGGAGCCGGGCCGGGGGTCGGCGCTGGGAGCGGGACCGTCCAACCGGGCTCCGGTTGACGCTTGATACCGTGTCTAGGTAACGAACGCGACGTTGCTGTCGCCGCCTGCGGTGTCGGCGATCGCAGTGGCGACCTCGGCCGGGATGCCGAGGACGGTCGTGGCCGAAACCTCACCACCATCGACGGCGCCACCGCCGGACCCGGTGTCGCCGACGCCGACGGCGTTGCCCTCGTTGGCGCCGGTGTTGATGCCCCCGATCGCCACCGCGCCGCCGCTGGCGGAGGCCACGCCGCGGTTGGCCGCAAAGGGTTCACTGTCGTCGACCAGGTCGGCATCGTCCTCGCCGCTGAGGAGCCGGTCGAGGAGATCGAGCGCCTCATCTGAGATCCGGGCGGAGGCGCTGGCCGCGCCCAGCTTCCCGATTCTCGGCGAGCCGGCGGGGTCCCGCCCTCGACCGATCCTTGTGCTTGCCGCTGCCTCGCGTCGTCGCGGCGAGGATGCCGCTCCCGTGGGCCGTCACGGCGGGCGACGCCGAAGCGATGTGCGTGGCCGCCGGTCCGCTCGTGGCAGACGGGGCGACAAGGAGAAGGATCGGTGCTGTGGCTCGTGCAGAGGGAAGAGGAACACTAATGGGAGGGAAGTGTTCGCGGGGCGGCGACCGGGGCGGGGGCCGGCGCCGGCGCGCTGGCCGGGGGCGCGGCCGTCGGCAGGACGAGGGAAAACGTCGAGCCGGCGCCGACCCTGCTCTCGACCTCGATCCGGCCGCCGTGTGCCTCGTCAACGTCGCGCGAGATCGCCAGGCCGAGACCCGTGCCGGAGCCGCCGGAGCCGCCCGTCCCCGTTTGCCGGGTCCGCGGCTGG
>JBBSNJ010000371.1:0-4397 GCA_038232775.1 Thermomicrobiales bacterium | reverse complement strand
GGCGGGGGCGGGGGCCGCGGTCGAGCGTGCGCGGGGATCAGACCGGGGCTACCCCCGGGCGGAGCCGACGCGGGCGCTCGAGTCGGTCGGCTGGATCACCACGACGGACGGCCGCGGCGGCATGGTGCCGCCGTCCGGCCAGCGGGTGGTCGGATCCTGGTAGGTGCCGTCCTCGCCGGGGTGCTGGATCGAGGCGAAGAGCGAGGTGTTGTCCGGCGTGAAGACCGGGCCGGAGACCTCCGACTCCGGCACCGCGCTGAAGAACTGGCGGACGTAGCCGCGCTCCTCGCCCTCGGTCGGGACGGCGAAGAGGCCGTCGTTCCCCTCGAGGCTGTTCGGCAGCCCGTCGGTCGAGATCCAGAGGTTGCCCTGGTTGTCGAAGGTGATGTTGTCGGGGGCGGCGAAGGGGCTGACCATGTCCTGCTCGAAGCCGGCGAAGTAAGTCGCGCCGTTGGCGGGGTCACCGGCGAGGATGAACATCTCCCAGGCGAAGATCGTGCCGGCGTGGTCGTTGCTCCCCTCGGTGATCTCGATGATGTGCCCGGTCAGGTTTTGCGGCCGCGGGTTGGCGCGGTCGGTCCCATCGAGTGTCCGGTTGGAGTTGTTGGTGCAGACCAGGTAGACCTTCCCCGTGACCGGGTTCGTCTCGAAGTCCTCCGGTCGGTCCATTTTGGTCGCGCCGAGGAGGTCGGCGGCGAAGCGGGTGTTGATCAGGACGTCGGCCTGGGAGCCGAAGCCATAGGCCTCGGTCAACATCCCCTCGCCGTAGACGAGCGGCAGCCACTCGCCGCTGCCGTCCTCGTCGAAGCGGGCGACGTAGAGCGTCCCCTCGTCGAGGAGGTCCAGGTTCGCCGCTCGGTCACCCGACTCGAAGCGGCCGGCGGTGACGAACTTGTAGGCGTACTCGAAGCGCTCGTCGTCGCCGGTGTAGATGGCGACCCGGCCACCGGGGGCGACGAAGGAGGTGAGCCCTTCGTGCTTGTTGCGACCCATGCTGGTCCGCTTCTTCGGGGTAGAGTCGGGGTCGTAGGGATCGATCTCGACCCCCCACCCGAAGCGGAACGGCTCGGTCGGCTGCTGGGAGACGTCGAAGCGGGGGTAGAACTCCTCCCAGCGCAAGTCGGACCCTTCCTCGGGGACGCCGAAGCGCTCGTGGTTGAAGCGGGTCGGGTCGTCCTCGGGCAGCGCCGAGAGGTTGGCGAAGTAGTTCTGGAAGTTCTCCTCCCCGGTCAGGATCGTGCCCCAGGGGGTGAAGCCGCCGGCGCAGTTGCCGAGCGTCCCCGTCACCCGCACCCCGTCCGGGTCGTCCTCCGTCCGCAGCGCGTCGGCGCCGGCGACGGGCCCGCTCAGCGCAATCGGCGTGGTGCCGGTGATCCGGCGGTTGTAGCGGGAGTCGAGGACCGTCTCCCACTCGCCGGCGGCGTCGCGGCGGACCTCGACGATCGAGAGGCCGTGCGCCGCGAGCTGGATGTCGGTCGTCTGCTGGGTCGGGTTGGTCAGGAACTCGGGCACCTCGACGGCGGCGTTCTCCGACCGCGCCGGCTCGAACTCCGGGTTCGGCGTCGTGTAGTTGGGGAACATCAGGGCCGGGATGGTGTACTCGTTGTTGACCACGAGCAGGCCGTGGTCGGAGCTGTCCGACCCTTGGGGCAGGGGGAAGAAGCCGATCCAGTCGCAGTTGTAGCCGAAGCGGTTCTGCTGCTCCTCGGCCGACTGGTTCTCCGGGTCGAAGGCGGCCAGGCCGGGCCGCATTGGGTCGCCCCACTTCAGCAGGGGCCGCACGCGGTGGCCGGGAGCGACCACCGGCTCGTCGCCGGTGTCGAGCGTGATCGGCTCGAAGTCGAGTCCGCCGACCGTCGCCTCCGACCCGGCTGGGCCGGCGGCGGGCGTTCCGTCTTGGGCGAGTGCCCCGACCGGCAGCAGGCGAGGCCCGGTCACCGCCAGGGCCGAGGCGGCGGCGGCGCCGCGGACGAGGCCGCGCCGGCTGAGGCGGCGGGCGAGAACGTCGGCGAAGGTCGCTCCCCGCCCCGCCGTCGAGTAGACCTCGTCCCGGTCGTTGCCGTGCTCGTCGAACCGCACCATCACCGCCTCCGCCGTCGCGCGTCAGCCCGCCGCCCGGAAGGGAAGCGCCACGCACCCCTCGGTCGGGCCAACGGAAAGCCTACGCCGGCGAAGGCGCCGATTTGTGAAATCGGGACGATATTCGGGACTCGGGCGGCAGTCACGCCCCGCCCGCGGCTCCCGAGCCGAACCGCCGCTAGGCGCCCCCCACTTCGGGATCGTCGTCGACGACCGCCCAGCGGTCGCCGCAGGCGCCGCGCTGGTCGGGGGAGAGGCCGCGGGTCTTGCGCAGGTTGGCTCCCGCGACCGAGCCGACGCGGGAGAGATCGACGCCGGAGAGGTTGGCTCCGGAGAGCCGGGCCCCCGAGAGATCGGCGTCGTCGAGGTCGGCGCCGCGCAGGTCGGCGTCGACCAGGTCGGCGTCGCGCAGGTCGGCGCCGGCGAGCCGGGCCCCCTTCAGGTCCGCCTCGTCCAGATGGGCGCCGTCGAGGCGCGCCTGGCCGAGGTTCGCCTCGCGCAGATCGTCGTGGTGGAGGTCGGCGCCAGAGAGGGAGGCGCCCTGCAAATTGGCCCGCTTCAGCTTGGCGTGGCGCAGATTGGCGCCCGAAAGGTCGGCGCGGCTGAAATCGTCCTCCGACAGGTTGGCCCCGGCGAGATTCGCCTGGCCGAGCTTGGCATCCCGGGTCATGGCTCGTCTCCTCCCGAACGCGGACCGCTGGTCCAGCCTCGGGGCGACCGGCGGCTGAGCGGCCGACGTCCCCGACGCCGGGGTTGCTGGCTCCATTGTAGTGCCCGACCCGGTCCCCGCGCCGCCAGGCGCTGGTCGGGGCGGATCGTCCCCGTGCCCGGCCCGCGCCGCCGAGGCGCCGGCGGCGGAGCGAACTCGGGCGCGCCCGCCCGATCCCGCTTGACACGTCCCGGTCGCCGCCAATAGGGTAACGGCGCAATCCTGACCGCCTAGGTCGGAATTGATGGCGAGATGACGGGCGCGGCCGAGGGGTCCGCGGCCACGACGGCAGCGAGGAGGAGTCGACGGCATGGCATGGAAGGGGCGGTTCCAGACATCGAACCTGGACGCGGGAGAGCCGGCGGAGATCGTGACGGACGCCGGCGTCTCGACCCCGCTCGGCGATGGGCGGACCCGCCGCGGCCTGCTTCGGCTGGCGGGAGGCGGGGCACTCGGTCTCGTCTCGGGGCTGCGGCTGGCGCGGCTGCGGGCCCAGGAAGGGTCGCCGGAGGCGGAAGCCGAGCCCGATCCGGAGGCCGAGGCATCGGGGTCGCCGATCACTGGCAGCGGTGACCTCGTCGTCTACTCCGGCCGCAGCGAGACCCTGGTCGGTCCGCTGATCGAGCGCTTCCGGGAGGAGACCGGGCTGGAGGTCGAGGTTCGGTACGCCGGCACGCCCGAGCTGGCGGCGACGATCCTCGAGGAAGGGGACGACACGCCGGCCGACGTCTTCTTCAGCCAGGACGCGGGCGCCCTCGGCTTGCTCGCCGACGAAGGGCTCCTGGCGGAGCTGCCGCCGGAGCTGCTCGATCGGGTCGATCCCCGCTTCCGCTCGGACGAGGGCCGCTGGGTCGGCACGTCGGGGCGGGCCAGGGTGCTCGTCTACAACACCGAAGAGTTGGCCGAGGAGGAGCTGCCGGCCTCGGTCCTCGACCTGACCGGGGAGGAGTGGCGGGGGCGCGTCGGGTGGGCGCCGGAGAACGCCTCGTTCCAGTCGTTCGTGACCGCTCTCCGCGTGCTGGAAGGGGAGGACGCCGCCCGCGAGTGGCTGGAAGGCATGCTCGCCAACGACGTCCAGAACTACGGCGACAGCAACGTCGCGCTCACCCGCGCCGTCGGCGCCGGCGAGGTGGCGGTCGGTCTGGTCAACCACTACTACCTCTACGCGGTCAAGGAGGAGGAGGGCGAGGACTACCCGATCGCCAACCACTTCTTCGCGGCGGGCGACCCTGGGTCGCTGGTGAACGCGGCCGGGGTCGGCATGATCGATGGCGCCGGCAACGGCGACGAAGCCCTCCGCTTCGTCGAGTTCCTCCTGGGCGAGGAAGCGCAGACTTATTTCGCCGACGAGACGGCGGAGTACCCGCTGGTGGCGGGGGTGCCGACCCGGTCCGATCTGCCGCCGCTGGCCGAGGTCGGCAGCCCGGAGATCGACCTGAGCCAGTTGGCCGACCTCCGCGGCACCCTCGCCCTCCTGGCCGACGTCGGCGTGATCTGAGGCCAGGCGGCCCGTCCGCTGTCCGCGCCGGTGCTCCCGCGACCTTGGCGAGCAGGGGACGCCTCGGCCGTCCGGCCCGGAGCGGCCGGTGCCTGCCGGCCTCGCGACAGG
>JBBSNJ010000370.1:0-4405 GCA_038232775.1 Thermomicrobiales bacterium | reverse complement strand
TCGCGGCTGCGCGACCTCGGGGCGGAGGTCGTCGAGGCGCCTTGGGCCGAGGCGGGCGCGGCCCGCGACGTCGCCTTCGTCCTGAACCGGGTCGAGACCGCGGCCGTCCACGACCGGCTGCGGCGGGAGGAGCCGGAACGCTTCGCCCGCCTCAACCCCGACCTGCGGGCGCGGATCGCCTCCGGCTCCGGCATCCCGGCCCTCGCCTACATCCGCGCGCTGCGGGCGCGGGCGGCGGTGCGGGTATCGGTCGCCCGCCTCTTCGCCGAGCTGCGGCTCGACGCCCTCGTCGTCCCCACCCTGCCGGCGACCGCGGTCGCGGCCGACCATCTCGTCGTCGAGCACGACGACGGCACCGGCCCCGAGCCGGTGACCGCCGCCTACACGCGGTTGACGATGCCGTTCAACGCGACCGGCCAGCCCGCCCTCTCCCTCCCCTGCGGCTTCGACGGCGACGGCCTGCCGATCGGTCTCCAACTTGCCGGTCGCCCATGGGGGGAAGCTGCCCTCTGCCGGATCGGCCGATCATACGAGGGGGCGGCGGGCTGGCCCCAGCGGCGGCCGCCGCTGTAGGGTGGGGGCGACAGGTGGCGGACGGCGGGGGCGACTGAGGTGGGGAATGCGGACGACGCGCTCGCGGCACGCGGGGCGCAGGCGCGGGCGACGCTGGTCGCCGCCCTCCGCGAGTGCGGCGACCTGGCCGACGCGGTCGAGGCGCTGGACGGGGCCGATCTCCTGGAAGTCCTGATCTACCTCGACGGCCTGCGGTTCGCGATGGCCGAATCGGGGCAGCTCTTGCAGGGGGTGGTGCGGGGGTTCGAGGGGTGATACGGAATCCGGGTGAACGCTTCTGCTTCCCGGAAAGAAGCCCTCACCCCCGGCCCCCTTCCCCCTGTCCCGCGCGCGGGACAGGGGAGCGTGGTCGCGGACCGCCGGGGTAACACCCGCGATCCACCCGGATTCCAGGTGAGCGGACATTCCTACCGGTGCGACGTCACCCCCAATCGGTCGAGCCCTTGGCTCATTCGAATAATTCCCTGGCTGAGCCGCCCTCGGTTCGAGCCAACCGAGACAAACGAGCGTGTCGGCGGCAAGGGACAGCAGTCGCAGCGATTTCAGGTACATGTCGTGGACCTCGGCGAACGCCGGCGGTGGGGTCAAGTCTTGCGCGTTCTCATAGGTCAACTTCTACGCCGCCAGCGCAAGCCCCAACCGGAAGGTCCAGTCCGGATCCCCAAGCTGGGGGTCGCCCGTAAGCTCGGTGAAGGAGTCTACGCTTGGGGCCAGTAGGGTTACCTGGTCGGAGACCTCCTCGGCGTACCGGCGCTCGGCGTCGGTCAGCTGCTCGGGCCAGCCGGTCAGACCCGCTGCATGTGCGTGTCCTTGAACCCCGTCGCGTACTTCAGCCCGTAACCGACCATCCGGTCCAAGCCCAGGTGCGCCAACCACACGAGCCCGACCCACACGCCGGTTGAATTGTCCGCCACGGCCGAGGTACCCAGCAGCAGCACCGGCCCGGCGTAGTTGTGGACCGCGTTGTACGTGACGCTGCCGACTCGGGGACCGGCGAGGTAGCCGAGCATCGAGACATCGGGCGCGAGGATGAGGGCGGCGAGCATCGGCCACCGCCCGCCGTGGTAAAAGTAGAGCGCCAGGGACGTTGACAGCACGGCCGCGCCCTCGGCGCGCAGCAAACCCCGGACCAAGCCACAACCTTTCTGCGACCGCGAGGCACGGTCGATGGCCGGCAGTATAGCCCCGCCGCTTCACGACCGACAGCATTGCTGCGTTGACGGCGGAATAGGTGATTCAGCGGACCTTGACACGGCCCCGACCGCTAGGCGGCGGGGAACACCAGCCGGAGCCGCAGCCGTGCGGCGGTGCCCCGACGGGGTGCCGAACGGCTACTGCGGACTCGGCGGCTGCGCCGTCTCGCTGCCGGTCGCCGCGCCGGCCGGGGTTGGGGCACCTTAGGGAACTGGGGAATCGGCCGAATCCTTTGATCTCGGCAGTGCGCCGGACGAGCACCGGGGTCGCCCTCGCGCTGCTCGGTCTCGATGGCTTCGCCGTACTGGCCGCGCTCCGGGACCGCCGCGCCTAGGGTCCTCCCTCGGATGTTGCCCTTCTCAGCGATGCGATGAGACCCCTACTCGCCGGCACATCGCCAGGACCGGGCAAGTCGAGCACCTCGGCCGAACCCCGGTGCAGATGTGCTTGCCGAACGGAACGAGGAGGGCGTTGATTTCGACGTCGTAGCGCGGCGGCAGCACCGCTTGGAGGGCGACCATCGTCTTTTCGGGCGTCGGCGCGCTCACGTAGCCCCAGCGGTTCGTGACCCGGTGCACGTGGACGTCAACGGCAATCAGACGCCCTTCGGTTGCCTCGTCGGCGCCGGGGCCGTCTTTCTCGTTTCCCACAGCACCCGCAGCCCCGCCGCGTTGTGTACAGGCGACGCCGAGAGCGAGATTGGCGCACTTGACGCCGACACCCGCGAACGAGCGCATTACCGCTTCGTCGCAGGGGAGAGCGCCACCGAACTCGTCGAGGACGCGGCGGGCGATGGCGTAGATCTGGTCGGCCTTGCGCTCGTGGAAGGTGCAGGGGCGGATCAAGGCGTTGATCTCGGCCGGGGAGAGGGCGGCGACCGCCGCGGGGGTCGGCGCCCGCTCGAAGAGGCGGAGGCTGAGGGGTAGGCTCTCTTCATCGCGGGTGCGGATCGAGACGACGCAGGCGACGAGCTGTTGGAAAGGAGTGGCGAAGCCCCGCTCGGCCAGCTCGAACATGGCGGCCTTCGGATAGGGACGGACGGCATCGCGGACGCGCTCGAGGGCGATCTCAATCGAGAACGGGGTTTTCTCGGCGGCGGCGGGTTGCGGGTTGGTCATCCGGGGGGGCTCCGTCGTTGCTCGGTCTGAACGCCACGGGTCGTGTGAGCGACGGACGAACGCGGCCGGGATCGGCGGAAGTATCATCGGTCTCGGGGCCAGGGGAGGGTTCGACGGCCGGCGGTGCAGGGCGGTCCAGCCGTGGAGCGAGGCGGCACAGCCCTGGAAGGTGACAGCGCCCGAGTTCAGGGGGCGTGAGGCTCGTTCTCGGGTCTGGATGCCTCGCGACCGCCGCCGGGCTCCGCCCCCGCCTCCCCGAGCAGCGAGGTCCAGAGGAGGCGGGCGGCCATCGCGCGGTGGGGCCGCCAGCCATCGGCCAGCCGGTCGAGGCCGCGGAGGTCGAGGGCCGGGTCGGCGTAGGCGGAGCGGGCGGCGCGGAGGAGGGCGACGTCGCCGGTGGGGTGGGCGTCGGCCAGGGCGACGCCCCAGAGAAGGGTCGCCTCCGCCGTCCAGGGACCGACGAGCGGGAGCGCGCGGAGGGCCGTCCGGGCGCGGTCGGGGTCGGCCAGGGCTTGGCTCCGGTCGGGGAGCTGGCCGGCGACTTCGGCCCCGGCGGCGGCGACCAACGCCGCCGCCCGCCGCCCGGTGACGCCGCAGGTGCGGACCAAGGCGGGATCGGCCGCGGCCAGCGGCTCGGGCCGGGGGAGCGGCCGGAAGCGCCGCCCCCCCAGCTCCTGACCCGGATGGAAGAGAGCAGCCAGCCGCGTTTCCGCGACCGCGGCCGCGGCGACGCTGATGCTCTGGCCGACGATCGCGGCCACCAACCCCTCGAAGATCGAGCCGGCCGCGAACGGTCGCAGCCCGGAGAGCTCGCCCCGGAGGCGCTCGAGGCGCGGGTCGGCGAACGGCGGGCACGTCTCGTCGATCCCGAGGACGGCGCGCGCCCAGGCCGCGTCCCGGGCCGGTTCGCCGCTGCCGGTGATCGCGAGCGCGTCCGGCGCGGTCTGTTCGACAGTGCGCCAGACGGCGTGCCCGTCCTCCCAGCCCACCCAGGTCAAGACGCCATCGCGCCAGGCCAGGTTCGGCCAGCGGTTGCCACCCCAGGCGACCGGGGCACAGGTCCGCCCGAGCGAGAACGGGGTCGGGACCGGGAGCGCCCGGAGGAGGGTCGGGGCGGCGGGAATGGCCCCGGCCGCGCGGCGCGACTCAGCCATTGCCGCCGGCGGGCGTCCCGGTCGGGTCGGCTCGAGGGGGGAAGAGGGCGTTCGGCTCGTCGCCGACCAGCGCCGCGGCGACCGGAACGCCGTCGCTCCACCCGCCCATGAACCGCTGCTGGGCGGTGCCGCCGAGCGCGGCCCGGCAACCCTGGTCGACGAAGGCGCAGGCGATCAGGGCATCGAGGAGCTTCCACGGGCCGTACCAGTCGAGGGCGTCGGTGGTGGAGTTGGGACCGGCGCTCTGGGCCAGCAGGTGGTCGGCGACCAAGGGGGGCGCACCCCGGCGGTCGCTCCGGAGGAGCACGTAGTCGCGGTTGACGGGCGGGATTGCGGCGAGTGCCCGCCAAATCCGGCGCGCCGGCT
>JBBSNJ010000369.1:0-4407 GCA_038232775.1 Thermomicrobiales bacterium | reverse complement strand
GGGCCGGCTTCTCCGACCGGCAGATCGCGAGCCTGGCGGGGCGTCGGGAGGCAGAGGTCCGGGCCGAGCGGGAGCGGCTGGGGATGGTGCCGGTCTACAAGATGGTCGACACCTGCGCCGGGGAGTTCGCGGCGGCGACGCCCTACTTCTATTCGACCTACGAGGAGGAGGACGAGGCGCCGCCGCTGGCGGGGAAGCGGGTCGTCGTCGTCGGCTCGGGGCCGATCCGGATCGGGCAGGGGATCGAGTTCGACTACTCGGCGGTGCAGGCGGCGGCGGCGTTGCGGGCGGCGGGGGTCGCCGCGATCATGGTCAACTCCAATCCGGAGACGGTCTCGACCGACTTCGACGCCTCGGATCGGCTCTACTTCGAGCCGCTCGACGTCGAGAGCGTCAGCGAGGTGCTGCGGCACGAGGCGGGCGCAACGGGCGATCTCGCGGTGCCGGTGATCGTCCAGTTCGGGGGGCAGACGGCGATCAACCTGGCGTCGCCGCTGGCGGCGCGGGGAGCCCCGATCTGGGGTTCGCCGCTCGACGCGATCGACCTGGCCGAAGACCGCTTCCGGTTCGAGGAGTTCCTGCGCGGTCTCGGCATCCCACAGCCGCGGGGGGGCGCGGTCAGCTCGTACGGGGACGCCGAGGCGGTCGCGGAGCGGATCGGCTACCCGGTGTTGGTCCGCCCCTCCTACGTGCTCGGGGGGCGGGCGATGGAGGTCGTCTACGGCGCCGACCACCTGGCTCGCTACATCCGCAACACAGCCGGGATCGCGCCGGAGCACCCGGTGCTGATCGACGAGTACCTCCTGGGGCGGGAGGTCGAGGTCGACGCGATCTGCGACGGCGAGGCCGTCCTAGTGCCGGGGGTGATGGAGCACATCGAGCGGGCCGGGGTCCACTCCGGCGACTCGTTCGCCGTCTACCCGCCGCTGCACCTCTTCCCGGCCGAGATCGACACCCTGGTCGACTACACGACCCGGATCGCGCTCGCGCTGGGTGCGCGGGGGCTGATCAACATTCAATACGTGATCCACGCCGGCCGCATCTACGTGCTGGAGGTGAACCCGCGGGCGTCGCGGACGGTGCCGTTCTTGAGCAAGGCGACCGGGGTGCCGATGGTACCGGTGGCGACGGAGATCATGCTCGGGCGGACGCTGGCCGAGCAGGGGTACGAGGGCGGGCTTTGGCCGGTGCAGCCGCTGGTGGCGGTCAAGGCGCCGGTGTTTTCGATGGCGAAGCTGCGCGGGGTCGAGGTCCACCTCGGACCGGAGATGAAGTCGACCGGGGAGGTCATGGGGATCGACCACTCGTTCGAGGCGGCGTTCTACAAGGCGCTGATCTCGGCCGGACTGGCGCTGCCGGTGCGCGGCTCGATCCTGCTGACGCTGGCGGACGAGGACAAGACGGAGGCGCTGGAGATGATCCGCCAACTGGTGGCGATGGGCTACAACCTCTACGCCACGGAAGGGACGGCGGCCTTGGTCGAGCGGCACGGGATGCCGGTGCGGATGGTGACGAAACGGATCGGCCGCGGCAAGCCGGATATGCTCGACGTGATCTTGAACGGAACGGTCGACGGTGTCATCAACACGCCCGGTCCGGCCGACCGGGAGATTCTGGACGGCCTCGAGATCCGGCGGGCGGCGGTGGAGCGGGGGATTCCCTGCATCACCTCGATCGAGACGGCGCGGGCGGTGGTCGAGGCCATGGCCAAGGCCAGCGCCGTCTATACTGTGCAACCACTGCCCGCTTACCGGCAGCAAGGGTTCGGCTACTGACGCCCCAGCTCGGCCTCGGTCTCTGGCGCAGGGGCGCCTCTCGGAGGAACATGGTCCGTGACCGACGCGGAGTTCGCCACGGAGTCGGTTTCTACCTCCGCGGCGACGGTGGTCGGGGCTGCCGTCGGCGCCAAAGAGTTCTTGGCCGAGGTCGTCTCGGTCGAGCCGGTGATGGGGGATGCGGTCCTGCTGACCGCGACCGCGCCAGTGGCGATGGTGCGGCAGCTCCGGGCCGGACGCTTCTTCGACATCCTGTGTCGGGTCGAAGGCTCCTACGACCCCTTGCTGCGTCGCCCCTACTCGGTCTTCCGGATCGACGCGGTGGCGGGCACGATGACCTTCCTGGTGCGCGGTTTCGGTCGCGGCAGCGCGTGGCTGGCGGAGCGGCGCGTCGGCGATCGGCTCGAGATTTTGGGGCCGCTCGGCAACACCTACGCCATCGCCCCCCGCAGCCGGAACCTGCTGATGGTGGCGGGGGGGGTCGGGGTGGCGCCGCTGGTGATGCTGGCGGACGAGGCGGTGGCTAAGGGGTTGGCCGTGACGCTCTTGATGGGCTCGGTCGACGAGGCCGGGTTGCTGCCGGCATCGCTCCTGCCGAGCGCGGTCGAGTATTCGGCGGCCACCGACGACGGCAGCCAGGGGCACCACGGCTTCGTCACTGACCTGGTACCGGACCTCGTGCTCTGGGCTGATCAGATTTTTGCCTGCGGTCCGGAGCCGATGTATCGGTCGCTGCGGGCGGCGGTGCTGCCCCGCCGTCTCGGCAAGCGACCGCCCGTCTACGTCTCGATGGAGCGGGAGATGGCCTGCGGGGTCGGCGCCTGCCTCGGCTGCGTGGTCGAGACGAAGCGGGGGATGCAGACCTCGTGCGTCCAGGGGCCGGTCTTCGATATGGACGAGATCGCGTGGTAGGGGTCGTCCGGGGCGCATTGAAGCCGGGCGTCGGCCGGTCCGCGCCGCCGCTATCCGCTGGGAGGTGTGGGTGATGCCTACCAGCCCCGCCCCCGATCTCAGCGTCGACCTGGCGCCGGCGAACCCCCGCGAGCTTCGACTCGCGAACCCGATCATTGCCGCCTCTGGCTGCTTCGGTTACGGGCAGGAGTACGCGGCCCTGATCGATCTCGACCGGCTGGGGGCGTTCGTCAGCAAGGGAATCACGCCGGAACCCCGCTCGGGCAATCCGATGCCGCGGCTGGCCGAGACGCCGGCCGGGATGTTGAACGCGATTGGGCTCCAGAATCCTGGGATTCGGGGATTCGTCCGCAAGTATCCCCGGCTGTGGGCGAAGTGGCGGGTGCCGGCGCTGGTGAACATCTCGGCCGAGGCGATCGAGGACTACGCGATGATGGCGGCGATCCTCGACGAGCAGCCCGGGATCGCCGGCGTCGAGGTCAACGTCTCCTGTCCGAACGTGGCCCGCGGTGGCTACTGCTTCGGGTGGGACGCGGAGATGACGGCCGAGGTGACGCGGGCGGTGCGGGCGGCGACGACGTTACCGCTGGTCGTCAAGCTCAGCCCCGGGGCGAGCGACGTGGTCGGAGTGGCGCAGGCGGCCGAGGCGGCCGGGGCCGACGCCGTCTCGTTGATCAACACGCTGGTCGGGATGGCGATCGACGTCGAGCGGCGACGGCCGGTGCTGGCGAACGCGACTGGTGGGCTCTCCGGCCCGGCGATCAAGCCGATCGCGGTTCGGATGGTCTATCAGGTCGCGGCGGCGGTGCAGATCCCGGTGATCGGCATGGGCGGGATCGTCTCGCTGGCCGACGCGCTCGAGTTCTTCTTGGCCGGGGCGAGCGCGATCCAGGTCGGGACCGGTATCTTCGTCGAGCCTGGGCTGCCGGTCCGTCTCGCCGCCGAGCTGGAGGCGTGGATGGCGCAGCGCGGGGTGCGGTCGCTCTCGGAGATCGTCGGTGCCGCGCTGCCCCGTCCGCTGGAGCCGGGGGAGCTGGAGCAGTACCTGCCGCTGGCCGTCGGGTGAAGTACCTCTACGGACTGCTAATCCTGGCCCCGATCGCGCTCCTGCTGGAACTGGCCGGGATCGGCGGCCACGCGACGGTCTTCACCGCCTCGGCGCTGGCGCTGGTGCCGCTGGCCGCCGTGCTCGGTCGGGCGACCGAGGAGGTGGCGGTCTACACGGGGCCGCGGGTCGGAGCGCTGCTGAACGCGACCCTCGGCAACGCGGCCGAGCTGATCATCACCGTCGTCGCGCTGCGGGAGGGTCTTGTCAACGTCGTCAAGGCGAGCATCGCCGGTTCGATCCTGGGCAACGTCCTGGTGGTCCTCGGGCTCTCGCTGATCGTCGGCGGACTGCGCAACGGGACCCAGCGCTTCGACCCCCGGATCGCGGGAACGAACGCGACGATGATGACCCTGGCGGTCGTCGCGCTGGCGATCCCGGCCGTCTTCTCGCTCGGTGCCGAAGGGTTGCGGCCGAGCCAGCAGGACATCGCCCGCCTCAGCGACGGGCTGGCGATCGTGCTGTTGGTCGTCTACGTGATGTATCTCCTCTTCACGCTACGGCAGCAGACGCCCGAGGAGGTGGCCTGGGAGGAGCACGGCGAGGCGTCGATGCGGCTGCCGGTGGCGATCGGTCTGCTGGTCGGCGCGACCTTGGCGACAGTGGTGATGAGCG
>JBBSNJ010000368.1:0-4410 GCA_038232775.1 Thermomicrobiales bacterium | reverse complement strand
GTTCCGCGGCGCCTGACCAGCTGCCGCGGCGGCCCGCGGCGCGGCCAACGCCGGCGCGGCGGCGTCGCCAGCGGCGGCGGCTTCTGCCGCGCCCCCTGCCTCCGCCGGCGCCAATTGCTTGCGGCGCCACGGGATCACGACGTATTCGACCAGCACTTGCAGCACCGCCGCGGTCGGCACCGCGATCAGGGCGCCGACCCAGCCGAGCAGGATGCCGCCGGCGATGATCGCGATGAACGCCGTCAGCGGGTGGATGTCGACCTGGTCGCTCTCGATCAGGGGGGAGATGAACTGCCCCTTGAGGTTCTCGATCACGACGTGGGCGGCGAGCGCGATCCCGACCGCTCCCCAGCCCAACGGCAGCGCCGCCAGCAGGATCGCGGCCCGCCCGATCCACGGCCCGACCCGCGGCAGGATCTCGAACAGGCCGGCGAAGATCGCCACCAGGACCGCGTAGGAAGAGCCGAGGAAGGCGAGGGTCGCCCACACCAGGGAGCCGATGATCACGACCACGATCAGCTTGGCCCGGACGTAGGCCCCCAGCCGCTCCCCCATCTCGGCCAGTACCCGCTGCGTCGTCGCCCGGTCGCTCGGGTGGACCAGCGACAGCAGCAGGTCCAGCAGGCGCTCCTTCGCCACCAGGAGCAGAAAGGCGATCGTGAAGACGCTGACCAGCGTGAAGAAGGTCTTCGCCGCCATCCGCGGTAGGCCGAGCAGCCAGCCGGTCAGCGACGCCCCGCCCTGGCCGGTGATCGCGAGCAACCGCGTTTCGAGCTGGTCCAGGATCGGATAGGTTCCGGCCAGCTCGTCCATCCGCAGGCGCAACTGCTCCAGGTCGCGCAGCCGCTGCGGCACGTCCGAGGCGGCGGTGGCGGCCTGGCCGAGGAGCCGGGGCAGCACGTACCAGGCGAGCACCCCGATCAGAGCCACGATCACCAGGTAGACGAGGGCCACCGCCAGCGCCCGCGGCAGCCGCAGCCCCTCAAGCCGGCGGACCGGGCCGGCGATCCCGCTCGCTACCAGCAGGGCGAGGAAGAGGATCACCAACAGCAGCTCGAGCCGGGCCAGCAGCCAGACCGCGCCCGCGGTCAGCCCGAACAGGAGGAGCGCGGCGTAGATGCTCGGCGCGTCGGCGAAGTGGCGCCGGGCCGGAACCGGCGCCCACTGGCCCGGGCCCCAAGCCGCGGCGGCCGGCGGCGGTCCCGGCCGCCGCGCCGAGAGCGAGCGCCGTGGCCCGCTTGGCGCCGCTCCGCCGCCGGGGGTCTCGGTCATCGCCGCCGTCCCCTCAGCTCGCGCCCCCGTGCCGCGTCGGCGATCGCCCGCACCCGCGCCGGATCGACCGGATGACCGACGACGCCCTCGCGCTTCGCCGCCGTGCCGACGATCAGGCCGTCGGCGTGGGCGAGCAGCTCCGCCGCCCGCCCGGCCGTCGCCCCGCTCCCGACCCAGAGCGGGACCGCCGGCGCCGCGGCCCGGACCGCGGCCAGATCGTCCGCCGCCACTGGCGGCCCGGTCGCCCGGCCGGTCACGATCAGCGCCGCCGCCAGGCCGCGCTCGACCGCGTCCTCGGCCAGCTCGGCCACCGGCCGCGGCGCCAGCGGCGCCGCGTGCTTGACGTCGACGTCGGCCCAGACCGCGACCGCCGCCCCGAGCCGCCGGATCAGCGCCTGGACGGCCTCGGCCTCGCCCTCGATCAGCCCCTGGTCGGTGACCGCGACGCCGGCGTAGACGTTGGCCCGGACGAAGCTCCCGCCGACCGCCGCCGCCACCGCGACCGCCGCCCGGACGTCGTTGCGGAGCACGTTGATCCCGAGCGGCAGGCCCGTTTCCGCCCGCACCGCCGCCGCCGCGACCGTCATCGCCGCCACCACCTCCGGCCCCACCGTGCCCCGCCCCAACGGGACGTCCCCGAAGTTCTCGACGATCAGCGCGTCGGCCCCGCCGGCGGCGTAGGCGGCCGCGTCCCGTCGCACCCGGTCGAGCAGTGCCCCCAGCTCCGGCGCCGGGCGACCCCGCGCCGACCCCGGCAAGGGCGGCAGATGGACCACCCCGACCACCGGGTAGCGCGGCGCGGGCGCGGGGTCGTCGTTGCGTTCTACCGGCCGCCCTACCGTCCGGCCCGCGACGCCGCGTAGCCGGCGATGGCGGCCCCGACCGCGAACAGCAGGAGGAAGAGGGCGAAGAGGGTGAATCCGCCCCCCGATCGCACCGCCTGCGCCTCTTTCCGCACGTACCGGGCGTGGAGGAGCGAGAGCGCGACCGCCCCCGCCCCCCCGGCCACCCCGAACCAGATCAGCGCTTGCGCGCCCACGGCGCCCTCCCCACGGCTCGAACTCATCCGGAGTCCCGGTGATCGCTTCGGTTCGCCGGAGAGCGGCCCTCGCCCCCAACCCCTCTCCCAAGCGCGGGAGTTTTCACCAAGACTCCGAGCCAGGGAACGACCGCATTGGCCGCGGCGGGCCGGCCCTCGCCTCGTCGCTGGGAACTCGGTCGCGCTCGAGCCGCGACGAAGGTCGTTGGGGAAGGTGCCGCTGCCCCCCCGGTGCCGATATCGGCCCCTAAGAGGAGATCCTGGGTCCGGTGTCGGCGCCGATCGTCCGGGGCTCGGCAGCGATCGACGGCAGCCGGCGCTCCACCCGCCGCGACCCTCCCCGTCACCGCTCCCCGGTGCCCGACCCCTCCCGCCGCAGCCCCGCGATCGTCATTTCCTCCCGCACCTCTCGCACCCCGCCGACGCGGGCGGCGACCGCCTCCGCGCTCTCGGCGTCCTCCAGGCTCGGCACCTCGCCCCGGAGGACGACGGTGCCGTCCCGCGCCGTCACCCGGACTTCGAGGTCGGTCGTCAGCGCGTCCTCCCGCAGTTCGCGGTGGACCGCCTGGATCAGGTCGTCGTCGTTGCGGTCGTCGAAGCTGGCCGAGCCCAGCGGATCGTCCATCGAGGTGGCCGCGAACCCCCCGACCACCGCCAGCTCCTCCGGTCCCGTCGTCGGGCGGACCACCGGGTCGGTCGGCGGGAAGTAGACCTCGGCCTCGGCCACGGCCTCGGTGGAGTCGGTGGTGCCGACGCTGCCGGTGAAGTCGGGGTCGATCTCGAACGCCGGATCGAGCCGGGCGTTCGGGTTGGCGTCGGGGTCGGCGAAGGCAAAGGAGCCGCCGCCAACGTTCTCCGCCGTCTCGTCCCCCAGGAACGCCCCGTCCGGCGAGACATCGAGGACGTCGATCGACTCGTCGATCCGCAGCCCGCGCGGCCGGGCGAGCGCGGTGGCGACGTCGAGTGCCGCCTGCCGGTTCTCGGCGGTGTCGACCTCGCCCGAGAGGACGAGGGTGTCCCCGTCGAGCTCGGCGGCGACGAAGATCCCCGCCTCCTCGAGTGTTGTCCCGAGGCGGGTCAGCATCGCTTGGTCGCCGGTCGCCTGGTCGTCGGTCTCTGGGCCGGCCGTGACTCGGCCCCCGTCCTCGCGCATCATCCGCTGCTCCATCGTAGCCGTCATCCGCTTGGTGCTCGTGCCAACGGTCTCCGCCGCGCCGCCGGCCCGCCCGCGACCGAATGATGACGGGTGGTCGTGCCGCCGGCCACCCGCACGAAGGATGCCGGCCCCCGGCTGACAGCGCCGGCCGCGTTCGGTAGGCTTCCGTCCGACCGCCGCGGGAGACGACCGAGGGGAGAGGGGCGAGTGGGGGGCAAGGGCCGAGCGGACAGGGCGGCGGGAATCCAACTCCGGCGACGGGGGGGCGAGCGGCCGGGTGGTCTCGTCGTCGGCGGCGGGCCGGGCACGGAGCGAGGGCGGCCGGACCGAGCGCTCCACGATGGCGCAGCTCGAAGCGCAGACCGGTCTGACCGCTCGCACCATCCGGTACTACATCACCCAGGGGCTGCTGCCGCCGGCCTACGGCCGCGGCCCGAGCGCGACCTACGACGCGACGCACCTGCTCCGCCTGCGCGCGATCCAGGCCCTCAAGGCGCAGAAGTTGCAGCTCCTGGAGATCAAGGCGCGGCTGGCCGAGTTGGGCGACGACGAGCTGGCGACGACGGTCGAAGTCGAAGCCGTGCCGGTCGAAGCGCGCGGCCTTTGGCGCCGAATCGAGCTCCACCCCGGCGTTGAGCTCCACGTCCGGGAGCCGACCGGGGAGGGCCGCGACCTCGCCTTCGAGCGGAAGGTGTCGGCGCTCGTCGGCGCCGCCCGCGGGATTCTCGCCCAATCGGAGGGAGGGTCGTGAGCCAGCACCCAACGAAGGCGGCCGGAGTCGCCGACGCGGCGGCGATGCGGGCGGCGCGGCGCCGCTGGGCCGCCGGCGTCGCCATTGTCGTCGCCCCGGACCGCGGGGGCGGGTTCCACGGCGCGACCGTTTCGGCCTTCTCCGTCGTCTCGCTCGACCCCCCCTTGGTCCTCGCATGCCTGGGGCGCGGCG
>JBBSNJ010000367.1:0-4417 GCA_038232775.1 Thermomicrobiales bacterium | reverse complement strand
GTGGGCGGCGCTGGCGGAGGGAATGCTCGGCACGGTTCTCCTACTCCCTCGCCGCGACGGGAGCGACATCCTCGCCGACCGGTTCGGCGGTCTCGACCAGGCCCCCGAGGCCGAGCCGGGCCAGGTGCTCGGCGGCGACCCGGCCCTGGTCGTCCCAGCCGCGGACCCGATAGTAGGCGTCGATCATCTGGTCGAGCCAGGGACGGTCGAGGCGGCTGGGCTCGGGCGGCTCGCCGCCGGCGGGCTCGGCCTCGCCGAGGGCGCGGGGGGGCAACGTGTCGTCGGCGCGGGTCCAACCTTGACGGAGGTTAAAGAGCTTCTTGACGGTGGTGATCCGCTCGCCGGCGCGGCGGAGGTCGTCGGCGGTGGTCGGCAGGCCGGTCACCTTGGCGTGGAGATCGGCGGCCTCGGCGTGGAGATCGGGCAGGGCGTGGCGGAGGAACTTGCAGAGGGTCAGGGAGTCGAGGATCGCCGCCTGGTCCTCGGCGGCGGCGGCCGCCTCGGCCCGAGCGGCGGCTGCGGCGCCGGGGTCGAAGCGATCGGAGAAGTCGGCCTCGTACGCGGATGATCGATTATGGCACGCCCCGCGGGCGGCGACGGCCAGACCGAGCGCCAGTGTCTGCAATTTGCGGGGATCGTAGCCGGGCAACTCCAACCCCTTGACGTGCATCGCCCAGGCCGCGCTCCCCTGGCCGACGATTGCGGCGGCGCTGCGGGAGCCTTCGGCCAGGAGGTTGCCGACGCCCCACCGCTCGGCGATCAGGTGGATCGTTCGGAGCAGGGCGTCGCCGTCGCCGAAGTGCGGCAGTTCGTCGGCGGGGACGCCGAGGTCGAGGCCGCGGTCGGCGCACTCCATCGCCCAGGCGATGGAGGCCCCGGTCGAGATCGCGTCGATCCCCAGCTCATCGCAGGCGGCGGCGGCGCGGAGGACCGCGTTCGGGTCGGCGACGCCGCAGAGGGAGCCGAGGGCGAAGAGGGTCTCGTACTCGAGGCGGGTCTCGACCGCCGGCCCGTCGTCCCGCGTCCGGTAGCGATGCTCGCAGCCGACGGTGCAGGCGGCGCAGCCGTGCTTGTCGGTGCCGTGCTCGAGCAGCAGCGTCTCGCCGGCGATCGCCTCGGCGCCGGCGAAGCGGCCGCTCTGGAAGTTTCGCGTCGGCAGCAGCCCGAGGCGGTCGAAGAAGGCGACGTTGGCTGCCGTGCCGACCTCCCGGTACTTGGCGGTGCCGGGGCCGAGGCTGCGCTCGGCCAGATCGCGGGCGGCGGCGGCCAGGCCACGCGGGTCGGCCACCGGCGGCAGGCGCGAGCCGCGGACGGCGATCGCCTTCAGCCCCTTGGCCCCCATCACCGCCCCGGCCCCGGTCCGACCCGCCAGCCGGCCGTCGTTGCTGATCGCGGCGTAGCGGACCCCACGCTCCCCGGCGACGCCGATCGCGGCGACGCGAAAGCCGGCCCCGAGCTCGACTCGCACCGCCGCCGCGGTCTCGACCGGGGAGCGGCCGAGGAGGTGACCAGCGGCGCGCAACTCGACCCGCCCGTCGTCGACGACGAGCAGACTCGGCGCCGGCGCCCGACCGGTGATGACCAGGGCATCGAAACCGGTCCGCTTGAGGGCGATCGCCAGGTAGCTCGACGAGAGGGAGTCGCCGATCATCCCGGTTTGCGGCGATTTCGTCGCCACCGCGAGCTTGGCGGCGGTGGTGATCCCGGTGCCGACGAAGGGGCTGGCGGCGAAGACGAGCGGGTTCGCCGGCGCCAAGGGGTCGACATCCGGGGGGCAGTGGCGCAGAAGTAGCCAGCTCGCCAGTCCGATGCCGCCGATGACGCCGGTGAAGACCGCGTCGGCGATCGGCTCGGACTCGGCCGAGCCAACGCTGACGTCGATCCGCAACGCCCGGCCGTGGACCCCGTACACGCTACCCCTACCTCCACTCGATACTGCGCGATCCGAAATCCGCGACCTGGCAACCGGTCCCGCAGCCCAGCACTCCGAGCGCGGGAACGACTCCTTGGTCGTTCCCGCGCCCGACCGTTCGGGTACCCGGAGTGCCCCGTACCGGGCACCCCTTGCTCGGCACCGGCAGACGCCGCTCCCTCCCCGGTCACCCGCCGGCGACGCTCGAGACAAGAAGAACGGATGACCTGGTGGTCAGCGCCTGGGTGGCGTCCCGGGTGAAGCGCTGATCGACGACGAAGACGTAGCCGTCGAGGAGCCAGCCAGTCTCGCGGTCGAGCACCGCGCCGGCCAGCGCCGGGCAGCGCCGGCGGAGATCGACCGCGAGTTCGGCCAGCGTACCGCCGGCGGCGGATACGGCGCGCGAACCCGCCAGCAGCCGGGGGACGCCGAAGAGTTCGACATCGATCGGGCCCGCGTCCCTCGTCTCGGCCACCGGCGCGGCTCGCGGCTCGATCGTCATGCCACCCCTCCCGCGGTCGTTCGCCGCCGCAACGGAATCGGACGCGCCGTTGACCGGGATGATACTCCGGCCATCGTCCCTCCCCAAGTGACTCGTGCATCGGTGGCGACGGAGCACGACGCCGTCGCCGCCCGTTGGCCAGCTAGCCCCCGATTCGCTCCAGATAGCGCTCGGCGGAGCGACGGACCGCGTCCTTGGCGCCCTCGGCGACAACGCTCCCCGGCCAGCCCCCGTAGAGACGCTCGAACGGGTACGGCTCGACGGCGGCCACGATCCGGCGGATGGCGTCCGCCCCGAGCGGGATCAGGTTCGGGTAGCTGAACATGAAGCTGACCCACCGGCGGTCGGCGACGACCGTGATCGTGTCGCCGGTCAGCAGCGCGCCCGCCCCGTCGGCGCCGCCGGCCCAGTGCAGGACGCTGCTGCCGGGAAAGTGACCGCCGCAGCGGATCAGGGTTAGGCCGCTCCCCGGCAGCACCTCTGCCGTCTCGCCGTCCCAGAAGCGAATCGCGCCGTCGGGCCGCGGCACCCACTCGCGGTCGTCGCCGTGGAGGAGGATCGGCGCCCCGTCGAAGGCGCGGCTGAACTCTGCCACCCCGGTGAAGAAGTGGGGATGGGAGACGACGATCGCCGCTAGCCCACCGCGCTCCCGGATCGCGCCGACCGTCTCGTCGTCGATCAAGTTTACGCAGTCCCAGAGCACGTTTCCGGCCGGGGTCGCGATCAAGTGGGCCTGCTGGCCGATGGCGAAGGACGGTTCGGTGACGATCCCGGTCAGCGCGTCGGCGATCGGCCGCACGGCGTTGCGGTGGTCGCGGCGGAGGTCGGCGAGGGTCGTCCAGCGCTGGCCCTGGTGGCCGACGTACTGCCGCTCGTCGTTGCAGATCGGGCAGCGCGCCGGCGGCTCGGTCGCCGCCGGGAAGGCGGCGCCGCACGTAACACAGATGGAGGGTTCCATTCGGGTCCTTCCCCTGTCACGACGAGTGACGGTCCGGGTGCGCTCCCATCGTCGCCTCGCCGCTTGCCGCGCCCCACGGCGCGGGTGGCGAACCACGGCATACAGCCAGACCGGCACAGCGTTGTCAAACAGCGCGCTGGCTCGCAACGTTGCCCCCCACCCACCGGGCGGGGAGATTGGAGCCATGTTCGAGCGGAAGGTCACCGACGACCAGCTCACCGCCCTGGACGACGCGTTCTGCTCATCGCCACGCCAGCGGCAGGATTTTGCCTTCTACCTGCCGTTGGTGATGTCGGCGCGGGCCGTACTCGAGGTCGGGAGCGGGACGGGAGCGCTGCTGCACTTGGCGCGGGAGTCGGAGCATGGCGGGCGGCTGTGCGGGCTCGACCCAGCGTCGGGCATGCTCGCCCAGGCACGCCAGCGGTTCGGCATCGAGTGGGTCCAGGGCCATCTCTCGTCGGTTCGGTGGGACCGGGCGTTTGATCTGGTGGTCATGACTGGGCACGCATTCAAGGAACTCGTCGGGGACGACGAGGTCGCCGCCGCCCTGGCGGCGATCCGGTCCGCCCTCGTCGCCAGTGGCCGCTTCTTGTGCGAGACGCCCAACCCCCTGGTCCGCGGGTGGGAGCGCTGGCCGACCGAGTACTCGGGCGAGGTGACCGATGCCGCCGGCGCTGTCGTGCGGTGCCGGTACCGGGTGGAGGAGCCGGTCGAGGGGGGCGTGGTGCGCTCCGTCAGCACGTTCACCGGCCCCGGCTGGGACCGCCCGGAGGTGAGCCGCGGCGCGCTCCGGTTCCTCGAGGCGGCGGCGCTGGCCCGACGAGCGAGGAGCAATGCGGGAACTGGGACCGCTGCCCGCCCACCGACGCGAGTCCCGAAATCATCACCATCGCCCGGAACGCAGAGATCGGCACGCGGTCCGCCTAAGTAGGTAGCCAATCGAACTTGGAGGTGTGGAGCCCGCAGCGGCGGCGGCGGTCCTCCGCGCTCATGTCGTCGAGCCAGGCGACGGCGCGCTCGGCCAGGTCGTCGAGGGAGGCGTAGC
>JBBSNJ010000366.1:0-4430 GCA_038232775.1 Thermomicrobiales bacterium | reverse complement strand
TCCCCGGCCCGCGCTCGACTGAGGCCGGCAGCGGCGGTCTGGTCCCCTTCCTCGAGGCCGCGGTGATCGCCGCCGGGACGCCGAAGGACGAGGTCTATCCGATGGACATCGAGCGGGCATTCGACTCGCTCTCCGAGATCCGGGACGACGTGGTCAAGTTCTGGGAGACCGGCCAGCAGCCCGCCCAACTCCTCTCCGACAAGGAGGCGGTGATGGTCCACGCCTGGAACGGGCGGATGGCCGACCTCCAGAGCCAGGAGGCGCCGGTCGACATCCAGTGGAACGAGGGGATGCTGGCGACCGACGTCTGGGCGATCCCGAAGGGGGCGCCGAACGCCGAGAACGCCCAGAAGTTCGCGGCCTTCATCACCCTGCCCGAAGCGCAGGCGCGGCTGGTGATGCTGATCCCCTACGGCTACGTCAACAACCGCTCGACCGAGTTGATCCCCAGCGAGCGGCTGGCGATCATCCCGACCTCGCCCGAGGTCCGGCCGCTCCTGTTCGACCGGAGCGAGGAGTGGTGGGTCGAGAACCGGCAGGCGGTCCTGGATCGGTGGAACGAATGGGTGCTGGAGTAGCGAACGACGGGAGCCACCGCGATCGCTCCGGCCGCGGGTCAGGAAAGGGGGCCGCGTTGAACGATGGACCGATGGGGGGCGGGGACCGGCTGGCGCGCCTGAGGAGCAGGCGCCGGGCGATGAACCGCGACCTCGACGCGATGAGCCGGCGCGAGCTGCTGCGGCGGGGCGGCCGAGCCGCGACCGCGGCCGGGGCCGCCGCTGCCCTCTTCTCAGCGGGGGTTCCACTCGGGGCTCGCGCCCAGGAGAACGCGGCGCCGGCGGACCTGCCGGCGGCCACGATCCCCGAGTCGTTGAAGGGGAGCGGCGAGGTCCGGGTCTGCTCGTGGGGTGGCGCTTTCCAGGCGGCGCAGCGGGAGGCGTATTTCAAGCCGTTCCAGGAGCTCTCGGGGATCGAGGTGATCGAGGCCGAGGGACCGGACGTCGCCAGGGTCAAGGCGATGGTCGACACCGGCAACGTCGAGTGGGACGTGGCCGAGATGATCAGCCCCGATGTCCTCAACCTGGCCGACGAGGGGGACTACTGGGAGCCGCTCGATTACGGGCTGTTCGACACCGCCAACATCCCCGAGCAGCACCGCGGCGAGCTCTACGTCGACATGCTCCCGTACGGCCAGGTGCTCGCCTACCGGACCGACGCCTTCCCCGAGGCGCCGCGGGGCTGGGTCGATTTCTGGGACACGGAGCGATTCCCCGGGGCGCGGACGATGATCGGCGGCACCGGGGGCGTCAGCCCGTTCCTGGAGGCGGCGCTGATCGCGGACGGCGTCGCCAGGGACGAGGTCTACCCGATCGACATCGACCGCGCCTTCGCCTCGCTGACCCGGATCCGGGACGACGTGGTCGAGTTCTGGGAGGCGGGGGCGCAGCCGGCGCAGATGCTGACCGACAACGAGGCGGTGCTGGCGGTCGCCTGGAACGGGCGGATCGCCGCGATCCAGGACGAGGGGGTGCCGGCCGAGGTGCAGTGGAACGAAGGGATGCTCGACACCGACGTCTGGGCGATCCCGAAGGGGGCGGACAACGCCGAGAACGCCCAGAAGTTCGCCGCCTTCATCACGCTGCCGGCGTCGCAGGCGCGGCTCTCGATGCTGATCCCCTACGGCTACGTCAACAGCCGGGCGACCGAGCTGATCCCGGCCGAGCGCCTCGCCATCCTGCCGACGGCGCCCGAGATCCTGGCCCAGATGTTCGTCCGCGATCCGCTCTGGTGGGTCGAGAACGTCGAGGCGGTCAACGAGCGGTGGAACGAATGGGTTCTGGAGTAGAACTCGGCCGCGCGGCGGGCGGGCGCGGCACGTCCCCGTCCGCGGGCCGGGGAGCCTGAGATGGCGGTCGAGGTCGCGGCCCGGCCGGAGACGTCGGGGAACGGCGCGGCGCCGGGCGGCGAGCGCTTCGGCGGTCTCGGCGCGCGGGTCGTCTTCGAGGAGGTCGAGAAGCACTACGGCGCCGTCGCCGCGGTCGACGGCGTCTCGCTCGACGTGGCGCCGGGGGAGTTCGTGACGATGCTCGGGCCGTCCGGCTCGGGCAAGACGACGACGCTGATGATGCTGGCCGGGTTCGAGATCCCCTCGGCCGGGGAGATCTACGTCGACGCCGAGGCGATCGCCGACGTGCCCCCCTACCGCCGCAACATCGGGATGGTCTTCCAGAGCTACGCCCTCTTCCCCCACATGTCGGTCGGCGAGAACATCGCCTTCCCCTTGAAGCTGCGGAAGGTGGGCAAGGCGGAGGTCGGACGGCGGACGCGGGAGGTGCTCGAGCTGGTCGGGCTCCCCGGCTACGAGGGGCGGTCGCCGCGGCAGCTCTCGGGCGGGCAGCAGCAGCGGGTGGCGCTGGCCCGCGCCCTCGTCTTCAACCCCCGCGTGCTGCTGATGGACGAGCCGCTGGGCGCCCTCGACAAGCAACTGCGCGAGCACTTGCAGCTCGAGATCAAGGCGCTCCACGAGCAGCTTGGAGTGACGATCGTCTACGTCACCCACGACCAGCAGGAGGCGCTGGTGATGTCCGACCGGATCGCCGTCATGAACCGGGGGCGGATCGAGCAGGTCGGCCCTCCGGACGAACTCTACGACGCCCCGGCCAGCCGCTTCGTCGCCTCCTTCATCGGCGAGTCGAACTTCCTCGAAGGGCGGTTGCTCGGGCGGGAAGGGGGCGAGGCCCGGTTCGAGCTGGCGGGGAGCGGGGAGATCCGGGTGCCGGCGGGGGGGAGCGCGGCGGCGGGGGCGGCGGGCGCGGTGACGGTCCGGCCGGAGAAGATCGTCCTCGGCGACGGAGGCGGGGCCGGGGGCGATCCGGCGGAGGGGGGCGACGCCAACGTCGTCTCCGGGGTGGTCGAGGAGGTCATCTTCGTCGGCGAGGCGCGGCGCTACACGCTGCGGCTCGACGGGGGGCAAACCTTGACCGTGAAGCAGCCGAACCGGGCGGGGGCCGTCCAGCACCGGCGGGGGGACGCCGCGCGGGCGGCGTGGGCGGTGGCCGACTCGCGATTGGTGTAGGCGGCGGAACCGGACGCCGGCCCTCCCGACCGATTTCTTGCCTGGAGACGCATCCGCCCCCGCGGAGCGGAGCCGAGCAGACGGGGAGTGTGGCGCGCCCCGCCTGAGTGGAGAGGGCAACAGTTCCGATGTCCCGAGCCGCCGCCGCCGGGCGGGGGAAGCAGGGAGCTGGGGCGCGGCGTCGCCAGCGGGCGCCGGAATCGTTGAAGGAGGGCCGGAGCGTGGCAACGGCGGTCGCCCGACCAGCGGTCCAGGGGCGGGAGGAGCAGGCGCGGCGGTTCGACCGGCTGCGGCGGTTGGTCCAGGTCCGCTACGCGCTGTTGGCGCTGCCGGCGATCGTGTTCCTGGCCGTCTTCTACGGCTACCCGGTGGTGGCGATGCTGCTCCGGTCGTTCAACGACCCAGTCTGGGGGACGGACAACTTCGCGCCGATCCTCCAAGCCCGGAGCGAGCTCGACGTGCTCGGGCTGCGGCTGCCGATGAACGCCTACCTGCGGGTGTTCGGGATCACGCTCCAGGTCGCGCTCGTCGTCACCGTCGTCGCGCTGCTGCTCGCCTACCCGCTCGCCTACGTCCTGACCACGGTCTCCACGCGGACGTCCAACCTGATGATGATCCTGGTCCTGATCCCCTTCTGGACCAGCATTCTGGTCCGCTCCTACGCCTGGATGGTGCTGCTCGGGCAGGAAGGGATCGTCAACCGGCTGCTGGTCGGGATCGGCCTGCTCGACGCCCCGGTCCAACTGCTGAACACGCGCTTCGCGGTCTACCTGGCGATGGTCCACATCCTGCTGCCGTTCATGGTCTTGCCGCTGGTGGCGGTGATGCGGGGGATCGACCGCAGCCTGCTGCGGGCGGCCGAGAACCTGGGCGCCCCGCCGAGCGCCGTCTTCCGGCGGGTCTTCCTGCCGCTGAGCCTGCCGGGGGTGGCGGCCGGCTGCCTGCTCGTCTTCATCCTGGCGCTCGGGTTCTACATCACGCCGGCGCTGCTTGGGGGGCGGCGGGACGTGATGATCTCGATGCTGATCCAGCAGCAGGTGACGCAGCTGGAGTGGGGGTTCGCGGCGGCGTTGGCGCTGGTGCTGCTGGTGGTCGCCCTGGGCGTCTACGCCCTTTTCGTCCGCCTGCTCGGGGTCGAGCGGTTGTTCGGCGGGGCGCGGGCGTGAGACGAAATCCGGGTGATCGGTTGCGTTTGCCGGAGAGCGGCCCTCACCCCCGGCCCCTCTCCCGCTGCGGCAGGAGAGGGGGGACTTCGGCTGCCAAGCGCCATGGTTCATCCGGATTCCGTATGAGGGGGTGGCGATGAGCGCGATCAGCGCGGGGGCCGGGGGGAGGGGAGCGGCGCGGCGGCGGG
>JBBSNJ010000365.1:0-4433 GCA_038232775.1 Thermomicrobiales bacterium | reverse complement strand
TCGCCGCCTCCCCTGCCGCGCGGGGTTCAAAACCCCCGCTGAACCATCGCAGCCTCCAGGAGGGGACGACGGGCATTGGAACCAAAGAGACGGCGTCGACCGTGCTCAGCCGGCTTGGGCCCAGGGGGCACCCCGGCTTCGTCGCGTCAGCCCGGTCCCTTTAGGGCCGGGCGCCCCGGCCGACCCGATCGCCCATCCCCCCACTCCCCACTGCCCACCCCTGCAGCACCGACGCCATGCCGGAGGCCATGTCGGCGATCGCCTGGGCGGGGTCTTTCTGGCGGGTGATCGCCTGGCCGAAGTTGGGTTGCAGGACGTCGGCCGACATCTGGCCGTAGTAGGGGGTGACCGGGCGCGGCCGGAGCGCCTCGAAGGCGGCGCGGAGGGTCGGCACGTAGGGGTACTTGGCGAGCACCTCGGGGTCGTCGAAGACGGCCGAGCGGGCGGGGAGGCTGCCGTTGGCGAGGTAGCGCTCGGTCTGCCGCTCGAGCGAGGTCAGCCAGCGGATCGCCTCGGCCGACTCCTCGGGGTAGCGGGAGAAGCGCGAGATGCCCAGGTTCCAGGTGCCGAGGCAGCCCGGCCCCGGCTCGTCGCCGGTGGCCGAGGGGAGGGTGGTGACGTCCCAGAGCCCCTGCACCGCCGAGCCTTCGGCGCCGATCGGCTCGGCCGCGGTCATCCACATCCGGCGGAAGACGGCGTTCCCCTCGACGAAGACGTTCTGGGCGTCGGCCCCGGTCATCATCGTCAGGGCCGACTCGGGGATGATCTGGTCGGTGTAGACGAAGTCGAACAACTGCTGGAGCGCGGTCGTCCCCGCGTCCCCGTCGCCGAGGGCGACGGTCATCTCCGGCCCCTCGCCGGCAACGAGGGCGCCGCCGTGGCCCCAGAGGAACTCGAGGAAGGTGATCAGGCCGCCTTCGGTCTGGGCCAGTTGGGCGACGAAGCCGGCGATCTCCGGCGTCTGGAGCTGGAGCGCCTGCTCGCGCAGCTCGTCGTAGGTCCGCGGCGGCTGGAGGCCGGCGGCGTCGAGCAGATCCTTGCGGTAGAAGAGACCGGGGCCGTTGTTGTACCAGGGGACGGCGTAGAGCTGGCCGTCGTAGGTGGCGCCGGCGATCGTGCCGGCGAAGAAGGCGTCCCGCTCCGCGGGCGGCAGAATCTCCTCGACCGGGATCGTCCAGCCGGCGGCGGCGAACTCGGGGACGAAGGGGACGTCCATCGAGACGAGGTCGGCCGAGGGGTCCTCGGCGACGGCGACGGTGACGAACTTGTCGCGGAGGTCGCTGGTGGTGGCGCCCTGCTCCTGGTAGTTGATCTGGAGGTCGGGGCTCTGGGCGTTGAAGGCGTCGACCTGTTGGCCGGTGTAGCCGCTGGTGTCGCGGGCGGCGAACCAGTTGAGGGTGACCGGCTCCTGGCGGCGGGCGGCCGCCGGGGCGGGCGCCGCCGTCCGGGCCAGCACGGTCGCGGCGGCGGACGAAAGGCCGAGGGCGCTCGCCCGCTTCAGGATGCCGCGGCGGGAGTAGCGGAGCCTGATTGCCTCCCGCGCCAACGCGTCGATTCGTTCGTCGTTCATCTCGTGTCCTCCTCGACACCAACGGGGCGACGTTGCCGGTCCCCCTCGTTGGGGCCGCGGCCTGGCGGTCTCCCGCCGGGCAACAGCCGCAGCCTCGGCGCGAAGGATACGATATGGTGCCGGCCGAGCGATCCGGCGGCGGGCCGACGTGGTGCCCACACGCGATGGCGCTGCTTCGGCGCGGGCGCGGCGCGGCGCGTCGTGCGCCGGGCGCGGGCAGCGAGTAGACTGCCGGCGCGAACGGAGGTCTACAGGAGGAGGTGACCGTGAACCGACTCGGACTCGCCCGCACCGACCATCGACCGTGGCGCCTGACGGTCGCCCTGCTCGCCGCCGTGTTGCTGGCGGCGCCCGGCGCCGCCCTCGCCCAAGACGCGACGTCTGCCACACCCGCAACGGGGTCGCCGGTCGCCGACGGCCAGCCGGCCCAACTGGCGGAGATCCCGACCGCGCCGGGCGCCGAGCAGCCGGGGGCCGACCCGGACGCGACCCTGACCCTCAACCTGGGGGAGGAGGTCGACTCGGCCGATCCTCAGGTCTTCGCCTTCCTGAACGAGATCGAGATCGGCTCCAAGGTCTTCGCGCCGCTGCTGGCCTTGACCGCGGAGAACCAGGTCGCCGCCGCCGCGGCGGAGGCGATGGAGGTCTCCGCCGACGGCACCCTCTACACCTTCACCATCCGCGACGGGATGACCTACACCGACGGCGAGCCCGTCACCGCCGCCAACTACGCTTACGCGATCAAGCGCGCCTGCGATCCCGAGGTCGCCGGCAACTACTCGAACATCCTGTTCGACATCGTCGGCTGCGAGGACTGGCGCCTGGCGGACCCGGCGGCCGACGCCGACGCCCTGCCGGGGCTCGAGGCGGCGGTCGACGAGGCGATCACCGCCCCGGACGAGCGGACGCTCCGCATCCAGCTGCGGCAGTCGGCGGGGTATTTCCCGTACGTGATGAGCACCTGGGTCACCTACCCCTCGCGTCAGGATCTCGTCGAGGCGGGCGGTCCCGACTGGTGGCAGGATCCGCGGTACTACGTCGGCAACGGCCCGTTCCGGCTGGTCAGCCACACGCCGGGTCAGGAGTGGGTGTTCGAGCGCAACGACGACTACTTCCGCGGCCGTCCCGGCATCGCGAACCTCGTCTACCGGGAGGTCTCGGCCGCCGAGACCGCGCTGCTGGCCTACCAGCAGGGCGAGCTCGACGTGGTCGGCCCGTCGGCGACCCAACTGCCGCAGATCCTGGCCGACCCGACGCTGAGCGAGCAGCTCTACCGCCAGGTTGGGGCCAACACCTATTACATCGCCTTCAACAACGACACCCCGCCGTTCGACGACGTCCGCGTGCGGCAGGCCGTCTCGCTGGCGCTCGACCGGGACGAGATGATCAGCGTCCTCTGGGAGGGGACCGGCTTCCTGAACAACGCCCTGCCGGCGGGGCAGCGCTCGTTCTACCTCGATCCGCGCAGCGCGGAGATGGGGCCGAACGCGAAGTATTTCAAGCGCGACGTGGCTGCGGCGAAGAAGCTGCTGGCCGACGCCGGCTTCCCGGATGGCCTGAAGGTGCCGATGGTCTCGCCCCTCAACGCCTACGGCAACACCTTCAACCAGAGCGTCGAACTGGTGATCAAGCAACTCAAAGATGCCGGGATCATCGCCGACCTGCGCCCGCAGGACTACTCGGCCTATATCAGCAGCACCTTCCTCGGCAAGTTCGATCCGGGGACGATGGTCTGGGGGCTGGAGACGCCCTACCAGGAGCCGCACGACTATCTCTTCAATATGTACCACCCGAAGGGGGCGCGCAACCACGCCGGCGTCAGCGACGCCAAGGCGACCGAGATGATCGAGAAGCAGGCGGTGACCCTCGACAAGGCGGCGCGCAAGGCGCTGATCTTCGACATCCAGCGCTACCTCGGCGAGCAGCAGTTCTACGTGATGGGCGTGGCCGGCAACACCGTGATCGCCACCCAGCCCTGGGTCAAGAACTTCTTCTACGAGACCGACTACGGGCGCGGCGGCGAGTACGTCCCGAAGCTCTTCCTCGACGGCAAGAAGTAGCCCCGGCGAGTCTCGCCGCCGGACGAGGAGCGCGATGCAACGCTACATTCTCCGCCGCCTGCTGCTGACGATCCCGGCCCTGCTCGGGGTGACGCTCCTCGTCTCGGCGATGGTCCGTCTCCTGCCGGGCGACGCCGTCGCGCTGATGCTGCAGGATTACAACTCCTACGCCAAGGACGCCGAGGATCTGCGCGCCCAGCTCGGCCTGAACCGGCCGTTCCACGAGCAGTACCTCGGCTGGATCGGCGGGATCGTGCGCGGCGATCTCGGCAAATCGCTGAGCGACCAGTCGCCGATCCGCGACCAACTCGCCACGCGGCTGCCGGTCACCTTCGAACTCGGTATCCTCGGGATGCTCGTCGGGTTGCTGATCGCGATCCCGCTCGGCGTCTACTCGGCGGTGCGCCAGGACACCCTCTCCGACTACCTCGCGCGCAGCGGCGCGATCGCGATGCTGGCGATCCCCGGCTTCTGGTTCGGGACGCTGGCGATCACCCTCCCCTCGCTCTGGTTCCGGTGGTCGCCGCCGCTGCGCTACACGCGCCTGACCGACGATCTCGGCAAGAACCTCAGCCAGATGGTCCTCCCCGCGATCATCCTCGGGATCGGCCTCTCGGGATCGATGATGCGCCTGACGCGGGCGCAGATGCTCGAAGTCCTCCGCCAGGACTACATCCGCACGTCGCGCGCGAAGGGGCTGAACGAGCGCGCGACGATCTTCCGCCACGCCCTGCGGAACGCGATCATCCCGGTCATCACCCTGCTCGGCCTGCAGACGACGGTGCTGATCGGCGGGGCGGTGG
>JBBSNJ010000364.1:0-4436 GCA_038232775.1 Thermomicrobiales bacterium | reverse complement strand
TGTCTGGCCGTCCGGGCCCCGGCGGGGCCGCGGGGGGCGGCCCACGCCTCGGTGGAGGAGACCATGAGGGCGAGCCCACGGGTGGCGGCCGGCAGCGGGTCGTCCGCGTTGAGCCGTCTGCGGCGGGCCTCTTGGGAGGGGGAGCGGATCGACTGGTCGGCCTACCTTTTCGTGCTGCCGTTCTTCCTCCCGTTCCTGGTCTTCACCGTCGGCGCGATCGGTTTCGGTTCCTACGTCAGCTTCACCGAGTGGGGGATCATCGGCGCGACGGAGTGGGTCGGGCTCGAGAACTTCCGGCGCGCCCTCGCCGACCCCTTGGTGCCGAAGGTCTGGGCCAACACGCTCCAGTACGGGCTGATGGTCGTGCCGGCGACGACGCTGGTCGCCCTCGGCTTCGCCCTCTTCGTCAACCAACGCTGGTGGGGCTCCACCCTCGCCCGCATTGTCTTCTACGCGCCGAACGTCGTCTCCGTGACGGTGATCGGGCTCGTCTGGGTCTGGATCCTCGATACCCAACTCGGGCTGCTGAACAACTCCCTCGGGCTGATCGGGATCGACCCCGTGCCCTGGCTGACCAGCCCCAGTTGGGTGCTGGTCGGGATCGCCATCGCCTCGGTCTGGTGGGACGCCGGGTTCAGCATGGTGATCCTACTCGCCGGCCTCCAGGATATCCCGGCGGAGCTGCGCGAGGCCGCCCAGGTCGATGGCGCGAACCGGTTCCAGGTCTTCTGGCAGGTGGTCCTGCCGCTGCTGCGGCCCGCCCTCAGCCTGGTGATCACGCTGCTGGTGATCGGCACCCTGCGCGTCTTCAGCCAGATCTACGTCATGACCAACGGCGGCCCGGCGAACGACTCGGCCTCGGTCATCCACTACATCTACCAGGTCGGGTTCCGCACCTACGACCTCGGCTACGCCGCCGCCCTGTCGCTGATGCTCTTCGCCACGATCGTCGTCGTCACGATCGTCGAGATGCGCATTCTGCGGGCGCGATCGTGGTAGCGGCGCCGTGGGCCGGGGCGTCCGCCCGCGCCGCCGACCGGCCGCGGCGGGGACCGCGCTTCGTCGTCGCGGCCTGGCTGCTCGGGATGCTGGTGGTCCTCGCCTGGGCGGCGCCCTTCCTCTGGATGGTGTCGACCTCGTTCAAGCTGCCGGGGGAGGTGATGACGCGGGACGTCGAGTGGGTCCCGCGTCACGTCACCTTCGACAACTACCAGAAGGTGTTCGAGCAACCGGTCTGGCGCTGGCTGGCGAACAGCCTGGTCGTGGCGACGACCGCCACCGTCGTCAGCCTGCTGTCGGGCGCGATGGCGGGCTACGCCTTCGCCCGGCTGCATTTTCCGGGTCGCCACGGCCTCTTCTTCCTGGTGCTGGCCACCCTGATGATCCCGCAGGAGATGACGATCGTCCCCCTCTTCATCGGCTTCCTGCGGGCGGACCTGGTCGACAACTACGCCGCCTTCATCCTGCCGTCGATCGCCAGCGTCTTCGGCGTCTACCTGTTCCGGCAGTTCTTCCTGTCGCTGCCCCGCGACCTCGAGGACGCGGCGCGGGTCGACGGCGCCGGCCGCTTCCGCGTCTTCTTCTCGATCGCCCTCCCCCTCGCCCAGCCCGCCGTCGTCGCGGCGGCGATCCTGATCTTCACCACCAACTGGAACGCCTTCCTCTGGCCGCTGCTGGTCGCCTTCTCCGAGAGCATGAAGACGTTGCCGGTCGGGATGGCGACCTACGCGCCGGGGATCGGCGGGCAAACCCAGATCGAGAGCTTCGGCCCGGCGATGGCGGCGATGACCATCCTCACCCTGCCCAGCCTCGTCGTCTTTCTCCTGCTCCAGCGCCACTTCATCGAGGGCGTCGCCAGCGCCGGGGTCAAGGGTTGACCGCCGCCCCGGCCGCCGCCTCGACCGAGACCGACCACCACCCGCCGCCGCCGGGCGCGTTCGCCCCCGGCCCGATCGCGCGCGATCCGTTCACCTCCCGCTCGCCCCGAGCCTCCCTCCCCCCGCCGCCGGCGATCGCTCGCTCGCGTTCGGGGATGACGATCCGCCGCGCGACGATGCCGTGTCGGCGTGCCGGGGCGACCCCCGGCGTTAACAACAAAGTGTGAGATTTCTGTTATAAAAGCCGTCTGCCGACATCCCAACCGACCGGGATGCTCCGGTCGCCCGCTGCCGACGAGGCGGCTCGCCGCGACGACCGGCCACGCCCACCGTGCGGCCGGTGCCGGTGCCGGTGCCGGTGCCGGGAGCGTCGCCCGCCGATCACCCAGCGTCAGGACCCCGCGCCGATGACCACCGGCGACCCCGTCGCCCCCCCGGAATCGACCCCGACCGCTCCCCACACTAGGGACGCCGCGCCGCCGCTGCGGCTGTTCGACGGCCTGGCCCCGTTCTTCCTCCCCTCCGCGGGCGCAGACGGGCCGGCCCCGCCGCCCGCGCCCCCGACCACCAACTGGTCGAAGATCCCGTTCCCCCGCCTGGAGCGGGACGGCCGGCTCGACCCGGCGCGGGCCGAGGCGACGCTGGCCGGGTTCGAGCGCCACGTCGCGGCGATGGCCGGGTTGGGGTACAACGCCGTCGCCCTCGACGACCTCTCCCACCTCGTCCCCCACCCCTGCTACCCCGAGCCGCTGCGGGCCAAGCTGGCTTCCTACCGCCCCTGGTACGACCGCCTCTTCGCGGCGGCCAAGGCCCACGGCCTGCGCCTCTTCGTCACCACCGACTACCTCTTCACCCACCCCGCGCTCGAGCGCCACCTGGGCGAGACGGGCCAGACCCCGGCCGACCTCTTCGCCGCCACGATCGCGGCCGCCTGGGACGCCTTCCCGGCGCTCGACGGCCTGATCGTCCGGATCGGCGAGAGCGACGGCGTCGACGTCGCGGACGAGCTCAAGAGCCGGCTGACGATCCGCCACCCGCGCGAGGTGCGGGCGCTGCTCGGCCGCCTGCTGCCCGGCTTCGAGGCGCGGCGCAAGACGCTGATCTTCCGCACCTGGACGCTCGGCGCCTACCCGGTCGGCGACCTGATGTGGAACCGGCGGACCTACGACGCCGCCTTCGGCGACATCGCCAGCCCCAGCCTGATCGTCTCGTTGAAGTACGGCGACGCCGACTTCTTTCGCTACCTGGCACTGAACCCCCTCTTCTTCCACGGGCCGCAGCGCAAGCTGGTCGAGCTCCAGACCCGGCGCGAGTACGAGGGAATGGGGGAGTATCCCTCCTTCGTCGGCTGGGACTACGCCCGCTACCTGGCCGAACTCCACGCCGGCGGCGCCAACCTGGCCGGGGTCTACGCCCTCCAGGCCGGCGGCTGGGCGCCCTTCTCCCGCCTCGCCCACTGCGCGGGAGGGTCGTTCTGGAACGAGCTGAACGCCGCCGTCACCGCCGAGCTGGCCGCCGTCGCCGGGTCCGGCGGCGACCCGGAGGAGGCGGTCGCGGCGAGCGTCGCCGCCTTCGGCCGGGCGCGGGGGATCGCCGACCTCGGCGGCTTCCTCCGCCTGCTGCGGCTGTCGGAGACGGCGATCAAGGAGGGGCTCTACGTCCGCGAGTTCGCGGAGCGCACGCTCTACTTCCGGCGGGTCCGGCTGCCGCCCCTGGCCTGGGTCACCTGGCACCACGCGACCGGCGGCGGGCTGGTCGGTGCCCTCCACCGGGCGCTGGTGCGGGACAAGGCGGCGGCGGTGGCGGAGGGGCAGCGGGCGGTCGCCACCGTCGGGCAGATGCGCCGCCTGGCCGAGGCGATCGGGCTGGAGCGGGCCGCGCCGGGGGCGGCGGCAGACCTCCGCTTCCAGGAGGAGACCTTCGCCCTGCTGGCGCTGCTGCGCGAGGTGCTGCTCGGGCTCGACACCCCGGCCACGCGGCAGCGGCTGGCGGCGGCGCTGCCGGTCTACGAGGCGCGTTACCCCGGGGGCTACCGCTTCGACGCCGCCGGCGGTGCCGGCTCGGCGCGCGCCGCCCGCCTCCTGATGCGCCTCCTGCTCCGCCACCGGATGGACTACCGCCGCGGCGACCGCCTCCTCCTCGACCGCAACGTGACCCGCCTCAAGGCGCTCGCCGTCCGCCGCCTCCAGGCCAAGCTCCCCGGCTTCGTCGGCCAGCAGGGGATGACGGCGGATTCGCTGTTGCGCTGAGAGCCGAGGCTATCGGCTATTACAGCGCTTTGCAGAAAAATCGGTCGGCGGCCACGGAGTGGTTGGGTGGGTCGCTGTCGCCCTGCGGGCGCCGGGCGCAGCAAGCAGCGCCCCTACGGCCGTTCGCGGCCGGTCGACCCCCTTGGACCCCGCTCTAGCGACCGGGTGGCGCATCCGGGTCGTGTGGATGCGCGAGGCAGACGTTCGACCGCCACCCACCGCCGTTAGTCGTTAGCCGTCACCGGATCGGCCAGGCGATCTCCAACCGCGTCGGTCTCCCCGGCGCGGGGGCGACCAGGGTGATCTCGCG
>JBBSNJ010000363.1:0-4437 GCA_038232775.1 Thermomicrobiales bacterium | reverse complement strand
GGTCGAACGGGGGGAGCTCGACATCGAAGAAGCGGTGCGGCGACTCGACGGCGGCGCCGACGGACCGCGCTGACGCCCGTCACCTGCGGCGCTGGGAGGCACCCGTCATGGACCGAGATCCGTTGGCGATCGAGACCCTCGTCCAGTTCCGGATCGCCAGGATCGGCGAGGAGCGACGAGCCTGCGCCAACCCAGGGGTTTCCCATCCCGTCGTCGGGTGGACCCGGAGACAGGTCGGTCGGCTCCTGATCTCGCTGGGGGAGCGGCTCTCCGGTCCGGTCGCGGCGTCGCCGTCCCCGCGCTCCCGCTCTGAGGAGGGGCGGCTGGCCGCCGGAGCCCGGTGATCGCCCCTCCGATGCTTCCCGGACCGCCGGCACCACGGTGAGAGCCGCGGCTCCCTTGCTCGCGCTCCTGGCGGCGAACGCGGTCTCCCTGGTCGGCAACGCGCTGACCGCCGTCGCCCTGCCGTGGTTCGTGCTCCAAACGACCGGCAGCGCGGGGCGGGCCGGCCTGGTCGCGGCGGCGGCGCTGCTGCCGGCGGTCGTCGGCGGCGTCTTCGGCGGGACCGTCATCGATCACTTCGGATTCAAGCGGACGAGCATCGTCGCCGACCTGATCGGGGGTCTCGCGGTGGCGGCGATCCCGCTACTCCACGGGACGATCGGACTTCCGTTCGGAACGCTGCTGGGCCTGGTGGCGCTCGGCGCGCTGCTCGACATCCCCGGCCTGACCGCGCGGCGGTCGCTGCTGCCGGAGCTGGCCGCCGACGCTCGCTGGCCGCTGGCGCGGGCGAACGCGGCGTTCGAGTCCAACAACCAGCTCTCGTTCCTGCTCGGTCCGCCGATCGCGGGGCTGCTCATTGCGTGGCTGGGGGCGACCAATGTCCTCTGGCTCGACGCCGCCTCCTTCGCCGTCTCGGCCGGCCTCGTCGCGGCGCTGTTGCCGGCGCCCGCTCTGGCTCCAGCACCGCCCGAGAAACCAAGCAGGGGCTACTTCAGCGAGGTCGCCGCGGGCCTCCGTTTCCTTCGCGACGACCGCCTCCTGCTCGCCCTGGCCGTGATCCTGATGGCCAGCAACGCCCTCGCCGCGCCCCTCTTCGCCGTCTACCTCCCGGTCTACGCGACGGAGACCACCGGCCGCGCGACCACCGTCGGTCTGGCCATCGGCACGGTCGGCGTCGGAGGGTTGATCGGGGCGATCGGGTTTGGCGCCGTCGGGCATCGCCTCTCGCGGCGAGGACTCTGGCTGGCCGGCTTCCTCGTCGGGCCGCTCCCGCTCTGGGTGCTGGCGACTCCACTTCCGCTCCCGGTTCCCCTCCTGCTCGGGTCGCTGGCGATCGGCGGTCTGGCGATGGGACCAATCAATCCGCTGTTGGTGACCGTCCGCCACGAGCGCATCCCGGTGGCTCTGCGGGGACGCGTCTTCGCCGCCTTTTCGGCGCTCGCCGTCGCGGCGCAACCGCTCGGCACCGCGCTGGGCGGCTGGCTCGTCCAGGCGGCTGGACTCCAGCTCGGCCTCCTCCTCTCGGCGATCGGCAGCCAGTTGGTCGGGCTGATCGCCCTCTCGCTCCCGATCCTCCACCGCCTGGACGCGGAGCCGGACGAGCGAGTGAAGATCGCCCCCGACCACCGCGGCAGTCCGTCGCCGAAGTGATACGAACTTCGGGTGAAGGCTTCGTGCTCGTGAGGGCGGCGACGGCCCTCATCCCCGACCCCTCTCCCGCTGCGGCGGGCGAGGGGAGCTCGGTCGCGGAGCACCGGGCGAACCCGCGGTGATCACCCGAAGTTCGTATGAGACGCACGTCGGCCGGTCAGCGGGGTTTCGCTGCCCCGTCCGAGGCTGAGGCAGCAGCAGGCGGGTCGAAACGGACGCTTGATCGACTGTTCCGAGCCAATCCCCAGCCGGCGGTCGTCCAGTCGCCGCCGGGGCGTCACAGCCGTGCCCGTCGTTCGTCAGCGCCAACCGGGGGGCGAGTCACGCCTCTTGATCTGGCCGTCCCACTCGCTGAGAGGGGCGCAGTGCCAGTACCAATCGGGACCCAAGCGCTCGCGGTCGGGCAGAGCGGTTCGGCCCGAAGCCCAACGGAGCGCGTCCCAGGGCTCGATGCCAGTCGGGGCCCAGGGGAACAGACGGGCGAGCAATCGCCCCGTCAGCTCGGCCGGGGGTTGGAACGGGAGCCCGAAGCCGCGGGCGATGTCGTTGGTGTGGATCAAGATCTCCTCGCAGCCCATCGCGACGAACCCCTCCGGGTCGGCCATGCCGGCGCCGTGAGAGCCACGGACGGTAGCCGGCGCGGCGGTGGCGACCTCGGCCAGGACAGCGGCCATCCCCTCGACGACTGAGAGCAGATCGGCCGGCGACGCCGCCGGGTCTCCATCGCGCAGGAAGGGACGCCGCGCCGGTGCGCGGGTGGCGAGGTGGAGCGCGTAGAAGGCGAGGGCGTCGGGAATGTGATCGAGGGTGCGTCGGCAGCTCCAGGTCAGCTCGGCGGCCGGTCGCTGCCAGCCGTCCGCGTGCTCGGACCGGAGGGCCGGCGTCAACGCCTCGCGGCAACACCCGGCAGCGGCGAGAAGATCTTCGGGGTTCAATGGGCGACGGTTCACTGTCGATCCCCTCCTCCTGAAGCCGAAGGAGATCGGGAGCTACCCTCCTCCCTCGGCGCCACCCTTCGGACGCCGACGACTAACTCGGAATCTGGGTGATGGCTTCCGTTTCCCGGAGACAGGCCCCCACCCCCGGCCCCCTTCCCCCTGTCCCGTCCGCGGCACAGGGGAGATTGTCCCATCGGTGTCAACGAAACGGTCCAACCGAACTTCGTATCATCGTGATTTCTTGGGATTCTCCTGGGGCGGCGCTCACCCCGGACCTTTTCGCTGCCGCGATGCCTCGGCAATCGCGGGGTATGGGCCGAGGCTGAGGATTCGCGTCGGGGTGGCGAGCGTCGCCCGTCGGTCGCGTCATACAGAGTCCAGTGGCACCGTTCCACTCGTGGCAGCGGGTCAAACTCCCCTCTCCCGCGCACGGGAGAGGGGTCGGGGGTGAGGGCCTCTCTCCGGGAAACGGAAGCCATCACCCGGATCCCATACGAGTTCGTAGCCATCAAACGTTCAATGCAGGTCGGGCAGTTGGCTCCCCCTCTCCCGCGCACCGGGAGAGGGGGCGGGGGGGTGAGGGCCGACACCGCTCTTCCGGCAACCGCCTCCCTCCTCGTCTCGCGCATCCGAACCAAGGAACCGGAGCACTACGCCTCGCGGCCAGACGGGATTGGACGATACGCGAGACGCGGAACGTTCCGCACGCCCTCAGCCGGCGCCGCGGGCGACGGCTTGGCGCTCCGGCAGCTCCGTCAAGCGACCGCCGCTCGCCGGTCGAACTTCGACCTCGGCGAGCCCGGAGGCTTCGGGCGGAGCCGACCGAGCCGCCAGGACTTCGTGGTAAAGCTCGACGACCTGGAGGCGCGCCGGGACGGAGTGGGCGTCGAAGGCGGCTTGACCCGCGGGCGAGAGCCGGAGGCGGAGCGCCCACGCCCGCCTGGCCTGGACACGATCGAATCGATCAACCGGGGCGCGGTCGACGCTCCAGACCTCGACCGCCGCACCGAGCGCGTCGTCGTCGAGCGGGAGGAGCGAGCCCTCGATGAAGGCGACTGCCGGCTCGTTCGGCACGATCGCCGGGTCGGCGATGACGAGGGCTCGTCGGCCCTGCTCCCCGCCCGCCGCCGTCGATCCACTTCGGGCAATGGCGGCAAGCGGCACGCCGGCAGCGGCAACCGACGCTGCCGAGGCAAGGGACGACCTGTCCGGACGACGGGCCTCGAGATACCCCCCGAAGATGACGGCCACTCCCGCCGCCATCGCCAGATAGAGGAGCTCCGGCCGCCCGAGCCGCGTCCCGGTGCCGCCGGCGGCGACGATCAGGGTGCCGAGGGCAATCAGAAGACAGCCGAGCATCCGATGGCGCTGCGTCCTGCGCCGCCAGAAGCGCCACGCCGAGAAGAGACTGCCGCCCACGACCACGAGGGTGCCACCGGCGTTGAGGGCGATCGTGACCGCCCGCAGGGCGCCGTCCCGCCGCAGCGCGTGCCAGCCGTCCGAGGCGAGGAGCCCCGGATTCACCGGGGCGGCGACGACCAGCGCGGCGGCGACGGCGACGACCAGGAGGCTGACGCCGGGGCCGATCACCGCCAGCCGCCGCGGGAAGAGCAGATAGAGCTGGCCGAGCGCGAGGAAGCCGACCACCAGCACGGCGCCCGCGAGGTAGTAGAGGCGGGCGAGCAGCGGGGTCCAACCCGCGGTGGCGCCGACCACCTCGGACCCGGCGGCGACGGCGAAGAGAATGAAGGCGACGAGCCAAGCGGCCTTGTCCGGCTTCGGCCGCCGCCGGGCGTCGTAGGCGACGACACTCGCGCAGGCGAAACTGATCACGGCGGCGGCGGCG
>JBBSNJ010000362.1:0-4447 GCA_038232775.1 Thermomicrobiales bacterium | reverse complement strand
CCGACCCCGCCGCCGACGGCGACGGCGAACAACTCCCCCGCCCTCGCCCTGTCGGCGGTGCCGAAGCTGAAGGGGAATGAGCCGACGACCTCGCCGGCGATGATGCCCAAGTCGGACCGCGGCTCCCGGCTGGCGAGGAACGGCCTTCTGCTCGGCCTGCTGACGCTGGTCGGCTCCGGCGTGGTCTTGGTGACGCTCTTTTACGACTCGCTCTTCGCGTCGATGCCCGAAGGGCTGCTGCTGCACACCGTCGAGCCGATGCTGCGCAGGGGCGCCGGGTACGTCGTCGATACCACCCTTCCACTCGACCAAGTGGTGGCGAAGGTGCTCCGGTTCGTGGGTGCAGGCGCGGCAGCGCATCGGACGGAACCGCCGTTCAACCCCCAATAGGAAGCGCCAACCCCTCCTCCGACCCCGGCGCCCGCCGCCGGCCGCCCGCCGTCACTACCCCGCCTCGGCCGCGAGCAGCGCCCGCACCGCCTGCACGCCGCGGACCGCCTCCATCGCCGGGGTGTCCGGCTTGGCCAGTTCGTAGGCGGCCCAGAAGACCGCCTCCGAGAAGGTCGGGTAGGCGTGGATCGTCTCCGCGATCGCCGAGGCGGGGAGGCGGAGCCGAACCGCCAGCGCCACCTCCCCCAACAGCTCGCCGCCCCGCGCCGCCAGCACGTGCCCCCCAAGCAGGCGCCCCGTCACCCGGTCGGAGACGAGCTTGACCAGCCCGGCGGTCTCGTCGCTGGTGATCGCCCGCGCCAGGTCGCCGACGCGGACGGTCGCGCACTTGGGTTCGTGGCCCGCCGCCCGCGCCTCGGCCTCGGTCAGGCCGACCCGGCCCAGCTCGGGGTCGGTGAAGATCGCCCACGGGATCGCCCGCGGGTCGAAGCGGCGGGGCGGCAGCCCGCTCAGGGCGTTGTGCTCGGCGACCCGCGCTTGGGCGTCGGCGACGTGGGTGAAGGGGTGGCCGTGGGCGACCACGTCGCCGACCGCCCAGACGTCCGGCGCGCTCGTCCGCAGCTCCGCGTCGACCGCGATCCCCGCCTCGTCGTGGGCGATCCCGGCGGCATCCAGCCCGAGCCCGGCGAGGGCGGGGCGGCGGCCGGCGGCGAGCAGGATCGCCTCCGCCCCGCAGTCGACGACCTCCCGCTCGTCGCCGCGCTCGCCCGTCAGGCAGGCCACCCCCTGCCGCCGCTCGACCCCGGTCACCCGCACCCCGGTCTCGACCCGCACCCCCTCCCGCTCCAGCACCCCGCGCAGCGCCTCGCTCAGCTCCGGCTCCTCGCGCGAGAGGAGCCGATCGTGGCTGGCTAGGATCGTCACCTCGACCCCGAAGCGGGCGAAGATCTGGGCGAACTCGACCCCGATCACGCCGCCGCCGACGATCGCCAGCGAGCGGGGCCGCTCCGGCAGGGCGACCGCGTCGACGTTGGTCAGGTAGCCGACCTCGGCCAACCCCCGGATCGGCGGCACCGCCGCCTCGGCCCCGGCGGCGACGATGACCCGCTCCGCCCGCAGCGTCTCGCTGCCCCCGTCGTTGAGCGCGACCGCGATCTCGTGCGGCGAAACGAAGCGGGCGTCGCCCTTGAGGAGGTGGACGCCCGAGTCGCGGACGTTCTGGTCGCCGTCGCCCCCCCGGATCGTGTCGATCACCCCGGCGACGCGGCGGTTGACCGCCGCCCAGTCGGCGCTGGCGTCCTCGACCACCAGGCCGAACCGGCCGGCGGTGCGGGCCAGGTGCAGCACCTCGGCCGAGCGGACGAGCGTCTTGGTCGGGTCGCAGCCGACGTTGAGGCAGGTGCCCCCCACCTTCCAGCGCTCGACCATCGCCACCCGCGCCCCGCGCCCGACCGCCTCGCCGGCGGCGGTGCTACCCGCCGCCCCGGCCCCGATCACGACCAGGTCGTAGCTCTCGCGCGCTCCGTCCGCCACCCGTTCCTCCCGAAGACGCTACCCCCGACCGCCTCCCGGCCACGGGCGTCCGACTATCGTTCGGGAAGTATCACCGATCAGATCGGTTCGGAGGACGGAACGGCGACCGACGCGGCAGGCCCGCCCCAAGTGGGCTGACGCGATCGGCGAGAAGCGGATAGGCCACTTCCTCGAGACATTGGCGGCGATCGACGCCGAGATCGGGCACGCGTCCGCGCCTTGATCAGGGGTGCTCGCGACTGCTGCCACCAGGAGAGGTCGAGCATCGGTCCGACGCGGACCCTGGCTCTGGTCGCCGACCACGACAGCGTCGACCCCTTGCCGGTGGATTCGTCGCCGAAGTCGGCGGCGGTCGTCCCGAGAGCTCCAGTAGCGCCATCCGCGCGGAGAGAAGGGGGACGATCAAGGACGCGCCCCAGCCAGTCGGCCGGGGCACGTCCCCTCGTCGCACATTGCTTGTCCTGATCGCTACCGCGAGCGGGCCGGCGCCTCGTCCGCTTCGGCCGCGTCGAACTTCTGCTCGCGGTACTCCTCGATGTCCTCGAGCACGTCGTCCGGCATCGTCAGCTCGCGGTAGGGGTTGCAGGCGTCGGGGTCGTCCGGGGTCGGGCAGATCGGGAACTCCTGGTCCGCCTGCCACTCCATGATCCGCCGCCGCGACGGCGGGTTGTAGCCGCGGTCGACCACCTGCTGCACCAGCGCCTTGGCCTTGTGCTCGTCGAAGTCGCCGTCCTTCGCCAACCAGGCGACCACCTCGTCCCGGTCGATGAAGCGGGCAGCGATCGTGGCGAAGGTGAACCGGCCGTGGTGGCCAATGTCCTTGCCGGCGTCGAGCGCGTCCAGCAGGTGCGTCATCATCGGACTCTGGCGAAGATCATCGACGGCCATCGTTCCCTCCTTCAACCTCGGCAGCTCCGGCACCGCCCCGCTTAGCGCCAGATCATCTGTTCGCATTCTAGCACGCAAACCCAATGCCGCGATCGCCGAAGGGGCGCATGACCGGCTCGACTCGCCGGTCGCCCCGGCCGCTCCCGAGTTCGTCTCCCGCCACCGACCGCGCCTAATCGACGGCGATCTTGCCGGGTCCGGCCAGCGTCAGCGCGGCGGTCGCGGCGGCGAGGGTGGCGTTGAACTCGTAGCCGGTCGCGTTCGGCTCGCTGTTGATCAATCCGTTCTCGAGGTGGACTTTCTGGGCGGCGACGATTTGATTGACGGTCAGGGCCAGGGCCGCGATCCGGGTGTGCCAGCCGAGGATCAGGAGCAGGCCGCCGAGGAACTCGCTGGCCATCACCAAGCCGGCCATCGGCTTCGGATAGGGGATACCGAGGCTTTGGAGGAAGCCGGCCTGATTCTCGATGCCGCCGTAGTCCATGAATCGCTTGAATCCCTTGCCGAGCAGCTTCTCCGCCTCGGGCGAGACCGTCTCGCTCTTGCCTTGTCCGCCGAAGACCTTAGTGTAGCCGTGGACGGCGAAGATGCTCCCGACGATGACCCGCAGCACCAGCAACCCCAGACTGACCATCCCCGCCTCTCCTCTCCCCACCCCAAGCGCGGCGCCCCGGCCGAGGGTGACCAATCCCGTTCCACCCGCAGACCGGTCCCGCCGGGGACCGGAGCTCAGCGCGCGGTTTCTGACGCCACTCCGTTGCACGGCCCATGCCGCCGCCGAGTTGGGTGCCGGGCGAGGGGTGGCGGCCGCCGCAAGGAGAACCCGACGGGCACGGGTCGGGCTCCGGGCTCCGACCGGTCCGCTCCGGCATCCGCCATGTGCCACCCGCCACCCGTCACCCTTCGTCGGTCTCGGCCGCGAGATAGGCGATCAGATCGCGCTCCAGCACCTCGACGTCGATCACCTCGACCAACGCTTCGCCCAGGTTCTGCCGCAGGTAGCCGCCCGCCTCGGTCGCCGCGATCTCGCGGACGCGGCGGCAGACCGCCGCGGGCTGGACCAGGCCCCGCTCGTCCAGCTCGGTCGCCAGGGCGCGGAGCCGGATCTGGGAGAGGGTCAGCTGGGCGGCGAGGTGGGCCATCGTCCGGGTCAACGCCTCGCCCCACTCCCCGGCGGCGTGGTCGGGGCCGGGGGTCTGGTCGTGGCGGTGGTCGGGGCCGGGGGGAAACGGGGCATCGGCCATCGGGCTCCTCCAACGGTCGGGGCGGTGAGCGGTGGATCTGCGCCGGATCGGCGGCGGCGAGTGCGGCGGCGAGTATAGGTCCCGTGACGGCGGCGGCCGGGCCGGCGGGGCGGGCGGCGGCGGCGGGACGGGTCCGCGCCCACTACACTAACGCTCCCCGCGAGCGAGGGTTCGGTCCCAGGAACGACGGTTGGGTGGACGGGCGAGGAGACGACCGCGGCCGGGTCGGGCCGCCGAGGAGGGGATCGTGCCGGAGGCAGCGGAGGGGTCGGAGGGATTCGCGGGTGGCGGGGCGGGCGACGGCGGCCAGCGCGGGATGGCCGGCATCGGGCGGACCGGCGGGGGCGGTGCCCGGCGGGGCAGCCGCCGCCACGGGGCGCTGCTGGCGGTGG
>JBBSNJ010000361.1:0-4449 GCA_038232775.1 Thermomicrobiales bacterium | reverse complement strand
GTTCGGGCCGGACGGCTACCTCTACGTCGCGATCGGCGACGGCGGTCTGGCCGGCGACCCCTACGAGAACGCCCAGAACATCGGCAACCCACTCGGCAAGCTGCTGCGGCTCGACGTCGACGCCGAGACGCCGCGCGGCGCAGACTACGCGATCCCCGACGGGAACCCGTTCGAGGGGGAGGTCCGGCAATCGTCGACGGCCAACCAGATCGCCCAGACCGGGGACTACCACCCAGACGCCCAGCCCGAGATTTGGGCCTATGGTCTCCGCAATCCGTGGCAGTTCTCGTTCGACCCCGCAACAGGCGATCTCTACATCCCCGACGTCGGGCAGGTCGCTTGGGAGGAGATCAACTTCCAACCGGCCGGGAGCGATGGCGGGGTCAACTACGGCTGGGACTTCCTCGAGGGCGCGCACTGCTACCCGCCGGACGAGACCGCCTGCGGCGAGGTCGGCACGCTGCCGGTGGCAGAGTACGACCACTCCGCCGGGGATTGCTCGATCACCGGGATCGGCGTCTACCGGGGCGAGGCATCGCCGAGCCTCGACGGCATCTACTTCACCTCAGACTTCTGTTCCGGTCGGGTCTGGGGGCTGGCGCGGGACGACGCCGGGAGCTGGGTCTTCCAGGAGCTGCTCGACACCACGCTGCTGGCGACCGGTTCCGGCCAGGGCGAGGACGGCGAGCTCTACCTGACCGCCTGCGCCTGCGAGTTCTCCCGCGACTACGACCCGTTCGCGGACCCGCAGGGCACGCTCTGGCGCCTCGTTGCTGCCGACTCGGCGCCCTCTAGGGCTGAAGTCGCACCGCTCGAGGAGGCAGAGGAGGCGACGCCGGCGCCGTAGGCGGAAGCCGATCGGTCGCCGTCGCGTCCGCACAGGAGGAGCCGGAGGCTGCAGGGAGCGGGTTCTGGCCGTCCAGATTCTGGCTCCGGAAGGCTTCTGCCCCCTGCCGTGGTTCGCTCACCGCTGCCAGTCCCCGGCCAAGCCTCAGTCGCCGAGGGTGCGCGCCCGATTGTTGCGTCCGGGCCCAGGAGCGGGAAGGGACGGGCCGGAACGGCGCGGGGGGATGCCCTGGTGGCCACCGGCTGCGCCGCACGGGGGGGCCGGGCCGCGGTCGGGCGGCGCCGAACCCCCAGCGCAAACACGCTGACGCGCACCCAGCCGCCGACCGGCCGTTGCCGACCGCGCCCGCGGCCGGTAGGATGCGCCACCCCCTCGATCCGAAGGGGGATCGGAGCCATCGTCGGCAACGTGTTGGAGGAGAACGATGCTGCTGCGTCTCCGGCCGGTCCTGGCCGTCTTCCTCGTCCTCGCCGCGCTGGGGGCGCTGCCTGCCGCCGTCGCGACCACGCTCGCCCAGGAGGCGACGCCGCTCCCTGGCGGGCCGGGTGACGCCGGCGTGGCGCGGCCCGGCGGCGACCTGCCGGGCGACCCCGCGATCCAGTTCGTCAAGGTGGCGGAGGGGTTGGCCGACCCGGTCAACGTGGCCGCGCCGGACGACGGCACGGATCGCCTCTTCGTCGTCGAGCGGGTCGGCCGCATCCGGGTGATCGACGCCGACGGGGCGCTCCTGGAGACGCCCTTCCTCGATCTGACGCAACTGGTTCAGAACGACTACCTGGAGCAGGGGTTGCTTGGACTGGCGTTCCATCCCGACTACGCCAACAATGGACTGTTCTACGTCAACTTCACCGACTACCACACCAACGGCGACACGTTCGTGATGGAGTTCCAGGTCTCGGCCGACGATCCCGACGTCGCCGTTCGCGAGAGCGGCCGCTTGTTGCTCGCCGTCGATCAGCCCTACGTCAACCACAACGGCGGCACGATCCACTTCGGGCCGGACGGCTACCTCTACATCGGGATGGGCGACGGCGGGCTGGGCGGCGACCCTTACGACCACGCCCAAGACCTCTCCAGTCTGCTCGGCAAGATGCTACGGATCGACGTCGCTGCCACCGGCGACCGGCCCTACGGCATCCCGGCCGATAACCCCTACGCCGACGCGGCCGTGGTCCAGTCGAACGGAATCTCCGACGTGATCGGCGAGACGTCCGGCTTGAGCTTGGAAGCCGGCACCTACCGACCGGGCGCCCGGCCCGAAATCTGGGCGTCGGGGTTGCGCACCCCGTGGCAGTTCTCGTGGGACGCGGCGAGCGACGAGCTCTTCATCGCCGACGTCGGCCAGGTCACCTGGGAGGAGATCAATGTCCAGCCGGCGGGGGTTGGCGGCCAGAACTACGGCTGGGACGTGATGGAAGCCTCCCATTGCTACCCGGCGCGGGAGACGGAGTGCCCCCGCGCCCAACTGGGCGCGCTGCCGGTCGCCGAGTACCAGCACGGCGAGGCCGGGCTCTCGATCACCGGCCTCGGTGTCTACCGGGGCGACGAGTTCCCGGCGCTCGACGGTATCTACTTCGCCGCCGACTGGGGGAGCGGCAAGGTCTGGGGCCTGGCCCGCGACGAGGCGGGGGGCTGGCAGTTCGAGGAGCTGCTCGACACCGAGCTCTACCTGACCGGAGCCGGCGCCGACGCGGCCGGCGATCTCTACGTCACCGTCTGCGACTGCCAGTTCAGCCGCGACTACGACGCGTTCGAGAACCCGCAGGGGACGGTCTGGCGGCTGGTCGCCGCCGACGCCGCGCCGGAGGGAGCCGAAACCGCCCCGCTGACCGAGTAGGACGACCTCCGGTCGAATCGTGTCGCGGGCGGCGCCGGCCCTCACCCTCCAATTCGGAATCCGGTTGCACCGTTCCGCTTTCAGATGATGGGTCGTCTCCCCTCTTCCGCGCCCGGGACCGGGGGAAGAGGGCTGGGGGTGAGGGCATCTCTCCGGATAGCCGAAGCGATCACCCGGATTCCGGATCAGCCTCGACGCCGCCCAGCCGCTTGTCACCACGATCGGGTTGATGGTCGACCTCTCGGGCGGAATGCCGGTGGCACGGCAAGCGACGAGCGGCGCTCAAGCGTCTGGTCGGCGCAGCGGCGGGTCCTACAGCGCTTTGCAGAAGAGGCGGCCCCGGGCCATGGAGTGGTTTGGTGGGTCGGTGTCGCCCTTCGGGCGACGGGTGCAGCAAGCAGCACCTTTACCGCTGGTCGCGGCCGGTCAGCTTCTTGGCAGCCCGCTCTAGCCGCCGCTGCGCCGCCCACCGCCCTTGCGCGGTCCGGGGCGGTCGCTGCCCCGGTTGGGGCCGCTCGGTGCGCGGTCCGACCGGGCCGGGCGACGGGCGCCGCCTCCCGGCCGGGTGGGGGCTGGACCGCGGCGGGGACCGTACTCCCAGCGGCGCCCCAGCTTGATCGGCCGGTCCCCCTGGGCGACGACGCCGGCGACGACCTCGAGCGAGTTGACGAGGGAGGTCGCCGCGCCGCGGAGGCGGGACGGGGGCGCGCCGTCGCCGCCCGGGCCGAAGGCGAGGTCGAGGACGAGACCGGCGCTGGCCACGAGATCGAGGGCGGCGACCGCCGGCAGTAGCCGCCGCTCCTCCGGCGCCAGCGGCCAGATCTCGCCGTAGGCCGCGATCGCCAGCTCGGCGGCACCGGCGCTCCAACCCCGGCAGCGGACGACGAGCTGGGCGAGGTCGAGCAGCGGCGAGCCGGCGGCTGCCCCCTCCCAGCCGATCAGGCCCAGCGGCCCAGACACCTGGTCCGCCCCCGCCCCCGCCCCCGCCTTGGCCTCGGCCCTGGGGCGCGGCGGCAGCAGGAGATGGGCGGGCCAGAGTCCGAGGTGGAGCACTCCACGAGGGGGATAGCCGGTGACCGGGCTGGCCTCCAGCGCCGCCTGCGCCGCCGGCAACACCCGCTCGCCGATCGCCAGCCAGCGCTGCACCTCGGGCCGGCGGGGAGCGACCGGCCGCAGCCGCTCGCGCCGCATCGCCCAGGCCCGGCGGACGGCCGGGATCAGACCGGCGAGAGTGGCCGCCGGGGCGCCTCGCTGCCCGGCCAGCGCGAAGGTGGCGCGGTGCAGGTGGGCGATCGCGCGGGCGGCCTCGGCCACCGTCTCCTCCGGCAGGACGGCCGGCACGTGGTCGGTGACTCCTGGCAAGGTGTAGGCGGGCGGCGGCAGCGCCGGTCGCCCCGGCAGCCACCCCTGGGCGTCGTAGCGGCGGCCGTCGATCACCAGGATCGTCCCGGTGCCGTCGGTCGCGGGGAGGGCCGCGACCGAGGGCGCCGTGACACCATCCTCGCGGGCCCGGGCGAGGACGTCGTGGACGAAGGCGACCCGCCCCTCGGTCGTCTCCTCCGGCCAGCGGCGGATCTTCCAGGAGCCGGCTCCGTCTGCCCCTTCGACCCGGAGCAGCGCCTCGTGGCCCTCGACGGCCGCGACGCTGGCGGCGTCAGGGAAAAAGGCGCCGGCGGCGGCGAGGAGGTCGGCGGCCGGGACGGTCGGATCGGGGGCGTCGCGTCGGGTCGTGCTCATGGGTGAGAGTATAGGCGGGTGGCGGGTG
>JBBSNJ010000360.1:0-4457 GCA_038232775.1 Thermomicrobiales bacterium | reverse complement strand
CGTCGAAGCCGGGGCAGGGACCGGGCGGGGTCGCCGGGGAGCCCGGAGGCAGAGCCGTCGACTGGGCAACGGCGCCGCCGGCCCCGCTCCCGGTCAGCATCCAGGCCCCGGCCCCGGCCGCGGCACCCAGCAGGCGCCGCCGGTGGAGCGGTCGTCGCGGCGGGTGGGCGGTGCTTCCCAAAGTTGGAGCGGTGAGGGGATGGACCATGGCGGCCTCCTCGACGCCGTTCGGACGGGGAGCGCGGCGCCGGCGAACAACCGGCCGCGGTCCCCTTCGCATCGCGTCTCTCGGAGAGCCTACCAATCGGCTGGGACGGGGGTCAACGCTCAGCGCGGGACAACGGAGCTCGGCGGAGCGACCGGTGGACCGAGAGATGACCCGCGACCCGCGATCGCTCGCCGACGAAACGGCGCCAAGAAGCTTGCGGAGTGGCGTCATTACCGTGTCGTTCTCGCGATCGTACCAGTCATGCCGGCCCGCTGACGACCTGCCGCGGGGAGCGGCGGGGTGGGCGCCGGCCGGCAGCGGGCCGTCACCGGTCGCTGGCCGAGGCGACCGGCGATCGACTGGGAACGGTGGCGCCGGTCCTTGCCCTGCTCGCGACGGGCGGGTACGATGCCCGCCGCGCCGTGCCGCGCCCGGCGGTGGCGAGTCGGGGAGGAGGGGACGGTGGAGACCTACAACGTCTACATGGACGAGTCGCCGGAGGGGGAACCAGACGGCGAGGACGGGTACGAGGTCGAGTTCCGGGTCGTGCCCGGAAGCGCCGACGACGGCGACCCGGAATCGAGCGCGGTGTTGGCCGGCCTCGATCTGGTCGACCTGATCAATCTCCGCGACGCGCTCCAGCAGGAGATCGACAACTTCGCCCTCGGCGCGTTGGAGGCGCAGGCGCAGTCGACGGAGGGCCAAGGGGCGTAGCCACCTCTCGGGACCGGGACGCTGGCGGACGACGGCGGGCGGCACGAGCCGTCCGCCTCGTTCGTGTCCCGGGCCGGCGGCGTTCTTGGCGCCGGGCGATCCTGTGGAGTGTAGCGGCTCGGCGTCGGTCGCGGTCAGGGGCGGGGCCTTGAGGGAGTGGGCTGGTCGCGCCGGGAGCGATGGTGGTCGAGCAGCCACGCATGGAGACTGAAGGGAGCCGCGCCGTCGGCGGGCAGGATCGGCACGTAGCGGCCATCGGGGAGGAGAAGCCGGGCGTTGACCGTGTCCCGGAAGTAGGCGGGGAGGATGACATCCCGCAGGTAAAACGAAAGCTCGCGGTCGTCGACCGGGAAGACGACTTCGACCCGCCGATCGAGATTGCGCTCCATCAGGTCGGCGCTGCCGAGGTAGACCTCGGGGGAGCCGCCGTTCTGGAAGGCGTAGATGCGGCTGTGCTCGAGGAAACGGCCGACGACGCTGATCACGCGGATCGTCTCGCTCCAGTCGGGGACGCCGGGGCGGAGACAGCAGGCGCCACGGACGATGAGGTCGATCTTGACCCCGGCCCGCGAGGCGGCGTAGAGCGCCCGGATGAGCGCCCGGTCGACGAGGGAGTTGACCTTGAAGACGAGGTGGCCGTCGCCCGTCCGCCGGTGGGCGGCGACCTCGCGGGCGATCGCGTCCCGCAGACACTGGCGGAGGTGGGCCGGAGCGACCCAGAGCCGGTCGTACTTCGGGGGGAGGGCGTAGCCGGTGAGGGCGTTGAAGAGCTCTGAGACGTCGCGGCCGAGGTCGTCGCGGGCGGAAAGGAGGCCGAAATCCTCGTAGACGCGGGCGGTCGAGGCATTGTAGTTGCCGGTCGCCAGATGGACGTAGCGGCGGAGGCCCTCCGGCTCGCGGCGGATGACGAGGGTGGCCTTGCAGTGAGTCTTGAGGCCCGCCAAACCGTAGGCGACGTGGACGCCGTGCTGCTCCAGCTGCTCGGCCCAGGTGATGTTGTTCTCTTCGTCGAAGCGGGCCTTGAGTTCGACCAGGACGGCGACCTGGGTGTCGTCGTCGCGGGCCTCGATCAGGGCCGGGATCAACGGGGAGTCCTTCCCGATCCGGTAGAGCGTCTGCTTGATGGCGACGACGTCGGGGTCGGAGGAAGCGGCTTGGACGAAGTCGACCACGGTGCCGAACGACTGGTAGGGGTGGTGGATGAGGAGATCGCGCTCGCGCAGGAGGGCGAAGATGTCGGGCGGCGGCGTTCCCGGCTCGGGGGTCAACTCGGGCACCGGGGCCGGGACTAAGGGCGGGTCCTTGAGGTCCGGGCGGTCGAGAGCGGTCAGCTCGAAGAGATCTTCGAGGGCCACGGGACCGTCGACGACGTAGAGGTCGCGCTCGCTGGCGTGGAGGTGGTCGACCAGCCAGTCGCGATCGTCGTCGGGCAGGGTGGCGTCGACCATCAGGCGGACGACTGGACCGAAGGCCCGCTGGGAGATCGACTCGCGCATCACGGCCATCAGGTCTTCGCGGTCGTCGGCGTCGTCCTCCTCGTCGAGTTCGATGTCGGAGTCGCGGGTGACGTGGAAGGGGTGGGCGGCGAGGATGCCAGCGCCGACGAAGAGCCGCGGCAGATGGGCGGCGACCAGCTGCTCCAGCCAAACGAAGCGCTGGGGCTGGGCCGCCGGTTCCGGCGGGGGCGGGACGGTGCGGGCGGCGACGCCGTCGGGCGCGGGTGCGGGTGCAGAGTCGGCATCGGGCGGCGGCACGGGCACGAGCCGGGGGAGGGTGGCCGGCACCTTGACGCGGGCGTAGCGGGCCTCGCCGCTCGGCAGCCGGAGCGAGACGATCAGGTTCAGGCTGCGGTTGGAGACGTGGGGGAAGCGGCGGCCGCGGTCGATTGCCTGGGGGGTCAGGACCGGGAAGATGTCGTGCTCGAAGCGCTGGGCGAGGAGGGCGCGAGCCGGCGCGTCGAGCTCGTCGTAGGGGACGATCGCGACACCCTGTTCGGCGAGGGCGGGGAGCAACGCGTCGCGCAGCAGCGTCGCCTGCTGGTCGAGGAGGTCCTGGGTCAGGAACCGGATGGCGGAGAGCTGGGCCGACGGCGTCCGGCCGTCGGGGCCGGGGTCGGCGATCCCGGCCGTGACCTTGCGCTTGACCCCGGCGACCCGGATCATGAAGAACTCGTCGAGGTTCGAGGAGAAGATGGCCGCGAACTTGACCTGCTCGAGCAGCGGCGTCGCCGGCTCCGCGGCCTCCTCGAGCACGCGCCGGTTGAACTCGAGCCAGCTCAGCTCGCGGTTGATGAAGAGCGCGGGTTCGAGCGGCGGGAGATCGAGCGGCGCTGGCTGCTCGCGCCCGTTGGCGGCTGTTCCGCGGCGCGTCGCGCCCGCGGCGCGGCGGCGGTCGGCGGCGGTCTTGGGGCCGGTCGGAGTGGAGCGCTTCGGGCCGTTGGCGTGGGGCGGGGAGACCATCGTCTGTCACCACCTGCGTTCAGCGACGGGAGCCTGACCGCGCGCGGGGACAGCTTCCGTGCCGGGCTGAGCCGGACAAAGGCACCAGAGGGGATCGTCCCGCTCGCCCCCATTCTACCCAAGCGCGCGGCAACGGGGTCTCCGGGCGGAGGGCGGGGACTTTGCGTCCGCGCCGACGAGGTACAGGTTCGCGCCGCCGGCAAAGCCACCCGCCCCCTGCGGTCCCGCTCGGGACGATCCCGCGATCTGCGGGCCCCCGGCTCCGGATCGTAAGAAGGCAACGGGGTAGGGACCGGCAGGGGAACTGTCGGGGCCAGTGCCGTCTGCTGCGCAGGCGAGATCGAAGCGGTGCGGGGCGACCCCGGTCCAGGACCGCGGGGAGCGGATCGTGGGCTAGAATGCCGACTCGACGGAGCGATCGAGCGCCGGATGCATGAGGAGGCCGCGGCATGACCGCCACGACGACCAGGACCGAGATCACGGTAATGGCCGCGACCACGGCCCCCACCAACGGCGAGCTCGCGACCGGGTACGACGGCGACCGGGTGCGGGCGGCGATCCGGGACAACCTTTGGTTGCACTTCACCCAGATGGCGCCCTACCGCGATCCCGATCACCGTCCGCTGCTCCTGGTGCGGGGGGAAGATTCGACGGTTTGGGACGCCGACGGGAACGCCTACCTCGATCTACTGGCGGGGATCTACTCGGTCAACGCCGGCTACGGACGGCGGCGGATCGCCGAGGCGATGATGGCGCAGTTAGAGGCGCTGCCGTTCGTCAACCCGTTTGGGTACGCGAACGTGCCGGCGGCGGTGCTGGCCGACCGGTTGGGCGACCTGGCGCCGCTCGGCGGCGAGGCTCGGGTCTTCTTCACCTCCGGGGGATCGGAGTCGGTCGAGAGTGCGCTCAAGCTGGCGAAGCAGTACCAGACGGCGAAGGGCTTCCCCCACCGCTGGAAGACGATCTCGCGCCGGGTCGCCTATGACGGGACGACGATCGGCGCCCTTTCGATCAACGGGTTGAGCGGGGCGCGGGCGTCGTTCGGTCCGCGGGTGCCGGGCGCCCGGCCCGCCCCG
>JBBSNJ010000359.1:0-4473 GCA_038232775.1 Thermomicrobiales bacterium | reverse complement strand
GGCATGGCCCCGCGGGCCGCCCCCCTCCCCACCGCCCCCGCCGCCGCCCCCCCCCGGCGGCCAGCCCCCCCGGGGGTAGCGACGGCGCCCGCTTCCCTGGCGGCCGCGGCCGACCGGGCGGTACCCTACCCGACGCCGCCCAGCGGGGGAAGGGCCAGCGGCCACCCGAATCGCGGGAAGTGTTGCCAAGGCGACACACCCATGCCGGCGCCCAGTCCGCAGCGATCGTCGCCGGGCGCCATTACGAACCGGCTGCATCGATCCCCCGCGACCCCGGCCGGTGGTCCCATCCCACCGGCGACCGCTCCCGGCGCCGACCCCGCGCCCCGGAGCCGAGCGAGTGAACCAGCGCCGCCGCTCCCGCCGCCCGGCGAACCGTTCCTTCCCCGGCCGGAACTACCGCGCTGGTCGGAGGGTGCCGTGCCGACCTCACTCCCCGCGCTCCCGCCGGCCCCGACTCGGCTCGGCGACTACCTGATCGGGCGCCTGCGCGACCTCGGCGTCGGGCACGTCTTCGGCGTCCCCGGCGACTTCGTGCTGACCTTGTTTGGAAAGCTGGCGGCGAGCGACCTGGTCGTCGTCAACACCTGCGACGAGCAGGGCGCCGGCTTCGCCGCCGACGCCTACGCCCGGACGCGCGGCCTCGGCGTCGTCTGCGTCATCTACGGCCTCGCCGACCCCGTCTGCCGCCCCCTCGTCCTCGTCGGCGACGGCGCCTTCCAGATGACCGGCCTCGAGCTCTCGACCGCCGTCCGCTTCGGCCTCGCCGCGGTCGTCGTCCTCCTGAACAACGCCGGCTACACCACCGAGCACCTGATGCTCGACGGCCCCTTCAACGACGTCCTCCCCTGGCGCCACCATCGCCTGCCGGAGCTGCTCGGCGCCGGCCGCGCCTTCCTGGTCGCGACCGAAGACGACCTCGACCGCGCCCTCGCCGCCACCGCCGAGACCGAGACCTACTGCCTGCTCGACGTCACCCTCGACCCGCGCGACGTCTCCCCCGCCCTCCGCTGCCTCACCGACCGGCTCGGCTCGGCCGCCCGCGCCGAGGCCGAGGAGTAGGTCAGCGGACCGAGAAAGCGGGATCGCCCCACAGCCAGTCGGTCATGGGGGGCTCCGGCGTCGGCTGGGAGATCCGCCCGTGGAGGCATCGCGTGCCGCGTCATGGATCCTGACCTGAGCCTGAGAGAGGTCGACTCCGAGGCGCTGGTCCGGTTGCGATCGCCGCAGCCGATACACCGTCTCGATCATGGGCAGGTAATCCAGCAGGCGTTGCCTTGCCGCGGCCCACTCGCCGGGGACTTGGACGACGCCGGCCGCGCCGTACTGACGCTTGTGGCCCAGCGGGTAGCGATACAACTCCGTGAGGAACCAACGATCAGCGGTCACAATCACCGCACCGACCTCGGCCGCGGTGACCAAGATCGCCGGATCCTTCAAGTCAACGTGGACCGGGGTCGATCGATGCCCGTGCTCCGCGAAGATCGCGTCGGCAGACCGAGCCGGGAGGTGCTCGTCGACGAAGAAGTGGATCTGGACGAGGTCGGTCATCGGGTCGCCGATGTCTAGGCGGTGGCTTCGACGGGCTGCGGTGCGTCCAGGCGGCCGGCGCGCTCGAAATCGAGCGCGGCTTCGATGTCGGGGAGACGCAGGCGGGGGAACTCCGCGAGGATGGAGCCGGCATCGTACCCGTGACGCGCGAACCAGTCGACGGTCGCCGTCGGAATCCTGGTGCCGGCGAGGACGGGTGCCCCACCCATGATCAATCGATCCCGGTTGATCTGGCCGATCTGATCCGGCGGTCGTTCGGGCAATCGCTCGACGGCCGCGCTTACCTCATTGACGATTGGCCCGAGATCGAGCACGTCGGGAACGACCTGCTGGCCGAGCGGATTGGCGGCGACGACCGCCTCTTCGTGGGAGAAAAAGACCCGTCGTCCCACCACGGAGAATCGCCGATTCCCCCAATCCTGGTTGCTGTCGGGGCCGAAGAACGCCCGCACCCGCTTCAGGTCGGGGAACGACACGCCGCACTCCCGGAGCTTGGCGACGGTGCGCAAGGCGACGACGTCGGCGAAGGAGTAGACGCGGCTATACGGACGGCGCCGGTTCGGGTCGGCATGCGACGGCACGAAGAAGCCGGTCCGGTCCCAGCCGTGGAGCTGCCGAACCGACAACCCGGTCAACCGCGCCACCGTGTCGGTCGTGAAGGCGATCAGCGGGAACATCGACGCCACCCTTCGGTCCATCCGCTCCCCAGCACGGGTGTTCGCAGCGGTCGGAGTGTACCAGGAGCGAGGTCCGGTGCCGCTCGGCCTCGACCCGACGCCCGCAGCCGTGCCCGAGCGATCAAGCCGCCGCTGCTGCGATACTTCGCGCAACGACTTCGACCTCCCGTTGGTTGGCACCCGGGCCAACCCGACCCATTCGTGCCAGGAGGACGCGATGGAGACCGACGCCCCACCCCCACCCCTCGCCCGGCAGCGCTGCGTCGCCTGCCGCCGCGACGCCCCCCGCGTCACCCCCGAGGAGGTCGCCGCCCTCTCGCCCCAGATCCCCGACTGGGAGCTGGTCGAGGTCGACGGCGTCCCCCGCCTCGTCCGCGCCTTCCGCTTCCCCGACTTCGCCGCCGCCCTCGCCTTCACCGACCTCGTCGGCGCGCTGGCCGAGGCCGAAGGCCACCACCCCGCCCTCCTCACCGAGTGGGGCCGGACCACCGTCTCCTGGTGGACCCACAAGATCCGCGGCCTCCACCGCAACGACTTCGTGATGGCCGCCAAGACCGACGAGCTCGCGGCAAGCGGGTAGCGGGGGAGCGGAACGCGCCCCGCGCCCGAGGACGACCACGGGGGTGCCCGGCGATCAGGGCATGAGCGCGGACCGGAGGGCCGAGCGGAGCGCACGCATCGCCCGCACCGCCGCTTCGGCGTCGTCCTGGTTGGTCGAGGCTCCGGGGTACCGCGGTGCCACCGCGAACCCGGTCAGCAGCGCGAGGTCGGTTTGGTAGTCGACGAGCGACGGGGCGAGGGGAATCGCCAGCCGACCCAGGGCGAGCAGATCGTGCGTCCGCGGGGAAGGGATGTCGTGCTCCTGGAGCACGCCCTTCAGGTACTTCTCGACGCACTGGTGGGCATGGAAGCAGACGGCGTCGGTGACGGAATGCGTCACCCCTAGCTCCCGCTCCGCGACCGTGGCGTCCCCCTCGGCCTTATCGACCCACTCCCGCGTCGCCGGCTTCATAGAGCACGATCCCCCCGGCCATCACCTCGCGCAGGAAGAGATCCCCTTCAGCCAAGCCGGACCGGATTTGATCCGGCGTCCGCACCACCACGTCGAGCGGGAACCCCGGCCCGAACCCGAGCGCTTGCCGAATCCGCACCCCCTCCTCGATCGGCCGCCTCGCTGTCTCCATCACCACCAGCAGGTCGACGTCGCTGTCCGCCACCGGCTCTCCCCACGCCCGCGACCCGAACAGCACGATCCGCTCCGGCCGGAACCGAGTCGCGATCTCCTCGACCACCCCGACGATCGCCTCCTGGCTCGGCCCCCGAGTTCCCCCGCCAGCCTCAACCATCGATCGCCTCCGTCAGCTCCCGCACCCGAGCGACACTCCCTGCGCGGGTACCCATACTACCCGCTGATACCGACACCAGCTCTACAGTAGCGCTTTGGCACCGCGGAGAAGAGGTCAAGGCAATGGCCCTGAGCAGAGCCAAAGGGGTGAGGGTCGGCGCCGCGGCACCAGCCCTCACCCGGAACTCGCGGAAAATGACCGGCGACGGCGGCGGTCCGCCTCCCACCGGAGGAGACCGCGCGATCGGGGGGCGACGTGGGAGATCAGCGGACGATCGCGACGGCACGGCTTGACTTGCCCGTCTGGGAGGCGGACGCAATCCAAGCCCTGATCGATCAGGACGGGACCCGGCTGGCGGCGCTGACGGGGGCGGTCTGGCCCCAGCCCTTGGCGCCGCCGCCGCTGATGGGGGACGCGCTAGCGTTCTTCGCCGAGCGGTTGCGGCAGGATCCCGCCCTGGGACGGTGGTGGGCGCGGCTGGTGGTGGTCCGGGCGGCGGCGGCGGCGGTTGGGTCGGCCGGGCTGAGCGGCCGGCCGGACGGGGAAGGGGCGGTGACGGTCGGGTACGCGCTCTACCCCGTGTTCCAAGGGAACGGCTACGCCTCGGAGGCGGTGCGGGGGATCGTCGGCTGGGCGCTGACACGGCCGGGGGTGGCGCGGGTGCGGGCGACGATCCCGCCGGGGAACGAGCCGTCGCGGCGGGTGGCGGCCAAGGCGGGATTGCGGCGGGTCGGGACCGACTGGGACGAGGAAGCGGGGGAGGTGGAGGTCTGGGAGACAGGCGCGGCGGACAGGGCTGCGCCCTAGCGCCGCGTCGAGGCTGAACCGCCGACCCGTGCCGCGGTAGGGGCGACGCAGGCGTCGCCCGGTTCGACCATCGACGGGCGGCGCCTGCGTCG
>JBBSNJ010000358.1:0-4480 GCA_038232775.1 Thermomicrobiales bacterium | reverse complement strand
GGTCACCGGCGCCCGCGCGATGCCGATCTACCAGACCACCTCCTTCGTCTTCGAGGACACCGACCACGCCGCCCAGCTCTTCGCCCTCCAGCGCTTCGGCAACATCTACACCCGGATCATGAACCCCACCACCGCCGCCTTCGAGGAGCGGATCGCCGCCCTCGAAGGCGGCATCGGCGCCCTCGCCGTCGCCTCCGGCCAGGCCGCCCAGTTCATCGCCCTCGCCACCCTGCTCGGCCCCGGCGACCAGATCGTCGCCTCCTCCGCCCTCTACGGCGGCACCTACCCCCAGTTCGACGTCACCCTCCGCCGCTGGGGGGTCGACGTCGTCTTCGTCGATCCGGCCGACGCCGACAACTTCCGCCGGGCGGTGACGCCGCGGACGAAGGTGCTCTACGGCGAGACGATCGGCAACCCCCGGATCGACGTCCTCGACCTCGCCGCCGTCGCCGCCGTCGCCCGCGAGGCCGGCGTCCCCCTGATGATCGACAACACCTTCGCCACCCCCTACCTCTGCCGCCCGCTCGCGCACGGCGCCGACATCGTCGTCCACTCGGCGACCAAGTTCATCGGCGGCCACGGCACCGCGATCGGCGGCGTCGTCGTCGAGTCGGGCCGCTTCCCCTGGGACAACGGCAAGTTCCCGGAGATGACGGAGCCTTCCCCCGGCTACCACGGCATCCGCTTCTTCGAGACCTTCGGCGAGTACGGCTACCTGATGAAGGCGCGGGTCGAGAACCTGCGCGACCTCGGCCCCGCCCTCAGTCCCTTCAACAGCTTCCTCTTCCTCCAAGGGCTGGAGACGCTGCCGGTCCGGATGGAGCGCCACTGCCGCAACGCCGAGCGGGTCGCCCGCTTCCTGGCGGAGCACCCCGCCGTCGGCTGGGTCGCCTACCCCGGCCTCGCCGACAGCCCCCACCGCGCCCTGGCCGAGAAGTACCTCCCCCGCGGCGCCGGCGCCGTCTTCACCTTCGGCGTCAAGGGGGGCCGCGAGACCGGCGCCCGCTTCATCGAGGAGCTGCGCCTCGTCTCCCACCTCGCCAACATCGGCGACGCCAAGACCCTGATCATCCACCCCGGCAGCACCACCCACCAGCAGCTCTCCGACGAGCAGCAGCTCGCCGCCGGCGTCAGCCCCGACCTGGTCCGCATCTCCGTCGGCCTCGAAGACCCGGACGATATCTGCTGGGACCTCGACCGCGCGCTGCGGCGGGCGACGGTCGCCGCCGGCGACGGCGCCGCCCAGCCCCCGTCGGAGGGGATCACGGCGCCCGGCACCGACGTCGCCGCGGCGGCGATGGGGGATTGACCGATGGACCACCAACTCGAGCCGGCGGCGACCGCCGCGAGCGCGGCGCCCCTCCCGGCCGCCGTCGCCGCGGCCGGCGCCGACGATCGTCTGCGCATCCTGACCAGCTACCGGACGATCGCGATGGTCGGGCTCTCGGCCGACCCGATGCGGCCCAGCCACTTCGCCGCCATCTATCTGCTGGCCGAGGGGTACGACCTGATCCCGGTCAATCCCCGCTACGCCGGCCAGCAGATCCTGGGGCAGCCCGTCTACCCCTCCCTCTCCGCCATCCCCCGCCCGGTCGGGATCGTCGACGTCTTCCGCAAGCCGGCCGACGTGCCGCCGATCGCCGAGGAGGCGGTCCGGGTCGGCGCCAAGGTGCTCTGGCTCCAGCTCGGCGTCGTCAACGACGAGGCGGCCCGGATCGCGCGCGAAGGCGGCATCGAGGTCGTCCAAGACCGCTGCGTCAAGATCGAGCACGCTCGCTTCTTCGGCGGCCTCAACTTGGTCGGCATGAACACCGGTGTCGTCACGGCCCGGCGGCGCATCAGCTGACGGCGGCGGCCGGTCCAGGGGCACCGATCTCGACCTCGACCGCAAGCCCGCCGCCTTCTGTCGCGAACGCCCCCCCGCGGCGCCGGTGGTGCCCGATCTCGCCGGTCTCTCCGGTCTCGGGAACCACCGGTGCCGACCTGGCATGTCTCATGCATTACAGATCGCTTCTGGCGGTCCGGCGCCAGGCGCCGGCACCCGCGAACCGCGATCCCGCCGGATTCGAAACGACGTTGCCGGACCAAGGTCTCGGTGCACCGCCGACCACGGTCCGGAGAGGAGCAGACCCATGGCCAGGCAGAAGACGGCCTCGACCAACCCGGACACCGCCGACACGCCCCCAGCCGACGAGGCGCGGGACGACGGGCAGGAGCAGTCCGACCAGAACCCGTCCGACGTGGACCTCGGGGCGACCGCCGCCGAAGCGGTCGATCAGGTGCAGGACTCGGCGGGGCGCCTCGTCGATCAAGTCAAGCAGTTGGCGTCCAGCCGCTTGAGCGAGCAGCAGGAGCGGTTGGCCGGCGGCATCGGGATGGCCGCCAAACTCCTCCGCGCGGCCGGCGAGCAGGTCCGCGAGCAGGATCAGGCGACGGCCGCGGGCTACCTCGAAGGGGCGGCCGACCGGGTCCAGGCGCTCTCGGGCACGCTGCGGGAGCAAGAGCCGGGGCAACTCCTCGAGCAGACCGAGGGGGTGGCGCGACGGCGCCCGGGCCTCTTCCTGGGCGGCGGGCTGGCGCTCGGGTTCCTCGGCACTCGCTTCCTCCAGAGCTCGACCGAGCGGCAGCAGGAGGTCGAGCGCCAGGCCGCCGAACGGCAAGCCGCCAAGGAGCGGCGGGAGGCGGAGAAGGCGGAAGCCGACCGTCAGCGAGCGGCCGAGCGCCAAGCGGCGGCGGACAGCGACGGCGACGACCACCAGGCCGAGGCGACGGCGTCGCCGCCAAGGGGCACCTACCCGCCGGACGTCGACACGACCCTCCCCCCCACTTACTCAGATGCGCTGGGCAACGATCCGATGGGCCTGGGTCCGGCCGGTCTGCCGCCGATCCCGGATGACGCGGTGATCGAAGTGGTCGAGGTGGAATGGGAGTTCGGCGTCGACCCGACGAACCCGCCCAACAATACTCCCGGCCGAGGGGAATAGCGATGCAGGCGGGGAAGGACGATCGCTCCCTGGGCGATCTCTTCGCGGAGCTCGCTCAGGAGATGGGCAGGCTGGTCCGCCAGGAGATCGAACTCGCCCGCACGGAGATCGGGGCCCAGGCCACCCGGCTCGGCAAGGAGTTGGGCGCCCTGGTCCTCGGCGGTGCCGTCCTCCACGCCGCCTTCCTCGCCGTCGTGGCGGGGCTCGTCGGGGTGCTGGCCGCAGTGGGCCGCCCCTGGTGGCTGGCGGCCTTCCTCGTTGGTCTGGCGCTGGCCGCGATTGGATTCGCCCTCGTGGCGCGGGCGCGGGTCGCACTTAAGCGGGCAGACGTCGTCCCCCATCGCACGCTCGGGACGCTGAAGGAGGATCGAGAATGGGTGAAAGAGCAGATCGGGTGACCCCCTCGGAGTCATTCTCCGACATCCGCGTTTCGGGGGGCTACGCGTCGCTCAGCCCGCCGCACTCCGCCGCCGCGCCGCGACCGGCCGGGGTCGCCGCGACCGCCACCAGCGAGGGGGCGGCGACGATCGAGGACCAGATCGACCAGACCCGCGCCGAGATGAGCGAGACGATCGAGGCGATCCAGAATCGCCTCGACCCCGATCGTTTGACGGGCGAGGCGAAGGGCGCGGCCGTGGGTGCGACCGATCAGGCCCGCGACGCCGCGCTGTCGGTGGTCGATCACACGATCCAGGAAGCCAAGACGGCGATCCGCGAGCTGGCCGACCAAGCCAAGGCGGATGTCCGCGACGCGACGATCGGGAAGGTGGGACGGATGGCGACGACGACCAACGAGAAGGCCAAGGGTTTCGGCTCCAGCATCGTCGAGACCGTCAAGCAGAACCCGGGGCCGGCAGCCTTGACCGCGCTCGGCATCGGCTGGCTGCTCGCCAGCGGCAAGAGCAGCGCGGCCCAACAGCCAGCACCGGCTCCGATCCCGCTGTCCGCCAAGACCCAGGCGGGTCAAACGACCGCCACCGGGTCGTCTCAGGAGTCGAGCAGCGGGATGGCGGCCGAGGTCGGCCAGACGGTCGACGATCTCGCCGGGCAGGTGCAAGCCGCGACCGGCTCCGCCGTCAATCAGATCCAGACGACGACGGGCCAGATCGCGGACCAGGCCCAGAGCGCGGCCGGCAGCGTCGCCAGCGGGGTCGGGAGTGCAGCCGGCAGCGTCGCCAGCGGCGTCGGGAGTGCGGCCGGCAGCGTCGCCAGTGGCGTCGGGAGCGCGGCCAGCGGCGTCGCCAGCGGGGTCGGCGACGCGGCGGGGTGGGTCCAGCAGCAGGCGCGGCAGTCGGTGGGTTGGGCGCGCCAGGTGGTGAGCGACCGGCCGCTGCCGGCCGGTGCCGTGGCGGTGGCGCTCGGCGGGGCCGCCGCGCTGGCGGTGCCGAAGTCGCCCCGCGAGAATCGGCTCCTGGGCGAGCCCCGCGATCAACTGGTCGCCCAGGCGGAGTCGGCTGCCCAAGGACTGATCGAGAAGGTCGAGCAGGTCGCCCAGG
>JBBSNJ010000357.1:0-4483 GCA_038232775.1 Thermomicrobiales bacterium | reverse complement strand
ACGTCGGCGCCTGACCGAGGGCCTCGCGGACAGCGTGAGACAGAAGCCGGTTGATCATACGGGAACCGGGAGCACACTTCGCTTTCCCGCGGCGGCAGCCGGCCCTCACCCCCGGCCCCGCTCCCGGTGCGCGGGAGAGGGGAAGGTGGCCGCGGACCGCCGGGGGACCATTCACGATCCACGCGGATTGCGTATCAGTTCCGGTTGGCTCCGGCGGAGCAGACCGTGCTCCCCTATCCCGTGCGCGGGAGAGGGGGGCACGTCCCGCTTCCGGGAGTGGAACGGTTCAACCGGATGTCGTGTGAGCCGTAGGCGGGATTGCGTCGGCGAGCGGTCGGGCTACTACTGGCTCGGCGGCAGCCACTCCTCGGAACCGTGCGCCGCCTCGGCGATCCCGCCGGGGGCGAAGACCGACTCCACGCCGCCGAGGGCGGCAAGCTTGGCCCCCTCTCCGTGGTCGGAGCGGGCGACGACGACCTCGGCGAAAGCGCCGAGGTCCTGGACCGCCCACTCGCAGCGGTAGTAGGCGAGGGCGAGCGGGTCCGCCGCGACTGCTCCGTAGCCGGCGAAGAAGGCGGCTTCCTCGGGCGAGCCGGGTCGGAAGCCGTGGAGAGCGGTCCCCATCACGAACATCAGGTCCCGCTCCCTGGGCGCCAGGATCGGCTGGTCCCAATCGACGACGCGGAGCCCGCCGCCCCGCTCGACCAGGACGTTGGCGGTGTGGACGTCGCCGTGGCAGAGGACGCACGGCCGCCGCTCGTCCTCGAGGCGGCGGCCCAGCTCCCGCGCCCGCCCCAGGAGGCCCCGGATCTCGTCGCGCCGCGCCGCCACCAGCGCGAGAAGCTCGCGCGCCGGGTCGCCGTCCGTCGCCCGGTAGGCATTGGCCAGCAACCCCTCGACGACCCGGCTCCAGCGCGCGACCGGGACGAACGTTTCCCGTGGCAGGCGCCGCGCCAGTTCCGCGGGAAGCTGGCTCCCATGGAGGCGGCGGAGGATGCTTCCCAGCTCGGTCCATTGCCGGACCGAGAGCCCGTCGTCCCAGCCGGCGCGGCCCTCGACGAAGGGGTAGAGGATCAGGGCGAACCCGTCGACCGTCAGCTGCAGGGCGCCATCCTTGGTCGGCACGGGGGCGACGACCGACTCGATGCCGCCCACCAGCAGCGCACGGGCGACGGCGGCGCCGAGGTCGTCGTCTCCGCCCCGCCCGAGCTTGATCTTGAGGAAGTAGGCCTCCCCGTCCGTGCTCTCGACGCGGTAGACGCGCGCGTCGGAGTCGGCGCCGAGGGCGAGGGGGACGATCCGCGCGGGGACGATCTCGAAGTCGTCTCGCAGGCGCGCGGCGAGGAGGTCGTCGGACACACCGGGCGTCTCCACTGTCGTCCCTCGCTCTTCCTGAGCCCAAGTGGTGTCGGGAACGCGAGAGACCTTTCCTGGTCTCCGAGAACTCGCCGCTGCGCTCGCGCTCCCCTCGCGCTGATGCGTGGGGTTTCGGCGCGGAGCGGTCAGCCGGCGGCGCTCCGCCGCGCCTCGTCGCACTCGGCGCACTCCGCGGTCGGGGGATGGAGAAAGAGGAGCGGGGCGTCGGCCAGGTGCGCGAGCGCGCCCGCCCCACTGTCCCGCGCGCGGGCGAGCCGGGCGACGGCGTGGCCGACGCGCCCTTCGGCCTGGAGCCCCTGTGCCCGCACCCACCCGTCGGTCAGGGCGAAGCGCTCGCAGCAGTGGTCGTTCTCCCCGTAGTCGATCCGGACCGGCCGTCCGTGCTGGAGCACGGTGCAGTGGTGCGCCAGGCGGTAGGGGGCGCCCGCGAGGAGTTCGGCCAGGTGGAGGGTGGTGTCGACGTCGTGGCCGACGCCGAGCAGGAGCACCTGGCCGTCTAGCTCGTGGACCCGGCCGACCGGGCTCTCGGGGGCGTGGGGCGGCAGCGGCAGCGGACCGGCGATGATCTGCTCCGCCCGCGGGCCGGCCGCGGCGAAGGCGAACGGATGGCCGCTGCGGGCGACGTCGGGCAGCCGCCAGAAGGTGTCCGGCACGATTCCGAGGTCCGGCGAGGCAGGCGTCGTCGCTGGGTCGAACGGCGCGTCGTCGTCGCCCGTCCAGGCGGGGGTGACCAGCGTGCCGTCGGGACCGAGGGCGACGCGGAGCGCCGCGATCAGGCCGGTCGGCCCCCCCTCGACTGGACGCACCGCCCGGAACGAGGTGTGGACGAGCAAGACCCCGCCGCGCGTTACCCCGAGCGCGCGGAGTTGGCCCGCGACTTCGTCACGGCCGAATGCCCGCCGAGCGGCGCGACTGTCGCTCATCCGCGTCCCGTCCTGCCTCGATCGCCCCCCACCGGCGCGCGGCTCCGCACTCGATCATGGGATCGGGGCGCTTCGCAGCGGCAGGGTACACGAGCGGGCGGGCGGCGGCCCCACGGCGGCACGGTTGGGCGAAGCGGCGCCCCGCCGCGCCCCGTGCGGCGGGGCGGCGAACGCCCAGACGATGACGAGCGGCCCCGCCCGATTGGGGACGGGGGGCATGGTCGGGCGCCGGCCCAGCCCTTCTACGGAATCCGAGTGGATCGTGGGTGGTCCCCCGGCGTTCCGCGACTGCGCTTCCCGTTGCCCCGCTCCCGCGCACCGGGAGCGGGGCCGGGGGTGAGGGCCGGCCGCCGCCGCGGGAATGCGAGGTGTTCTCCCGGATGCCGTATCACCGGAGCGGACGGAAGAACTCGCGCAAGTCCTGGGCGACCAGCTCCGGCTGCTCCCACTCCAGGAAATGGCCGCCGCGGTCGATCGCCGTCCAGCGGTCGACGCGGTTCTGGCGCTCGACCCACTCGCGGGGGGTCGGGAAGAAATCCTGGGACGACATCAGGTAGGCGGTCGGGACCTCGCTCGGGCCGCTCTGGCCGGGGTCGCGGACGTTCTCGGCGTAGAGGCGGATCGAGGAGTTGATCGTCTCTGTTGCCCAGTAGATCGTCAGGTTGGTCAGCAGCTCGTCGGGGGTGAAGACCGACTCCAGGTCGCCGCCGTGGTCGCTCCAGCGCCAGAACTTCTCGATGATCCAGGCGGCGAGGCCGGCCGGCGAGTCGTTCAGGCCGACGGCCAGGGTCTGCGGCTTGGAGGACTGCTCGAAGGCGTAGGCCAGCTCTTGCTGCATCCACTGCTGGGCTTTGGCGACGAACTCCTGCTCTGCCGGGGAGAGATCGTCGGGCACCTGGAAGAGGAACGGGTTGGTGCCGCCGGTGTGGACGCCGATCAGCGAGGCGGGGGTGAGGAGGGCGAGTTGGCCGGAGACACCGGCGCCGAGGTCGCTGGCGCGGACGCCGTAGCGTTCGTAGCCGAGGACGTCGGTCATCAACCCCTGGAAGCGGGGCGCCATCCGGGCGACGCTCGTCCCCGGCTCAGTCGGCCGGTCGGAGAAGCCGTAGCCGGGTAGGGAGGCGGCGACGACGTCGAAGGCGTCGGCCTCGTCGCCGCCGTGGGCCGCCGGGTCGGTCAGCAGGGGGATGATCTCGAGCATCTGGACGAACGAGCTCGGCCAGCCATGCAGCATCAGCAGCGGCATCGGGGCCGGGCCGGTCCCGCGCTCGTGGACGAAGTGGAGGCGGAGCCCATCGACGTCGGCCCGGAAGTTGGCGAAGCGGTTGAGCCGCGCCTCCTCCGCCCGCCAGTCGAAGCCGCGCTGCCAGTAGCCGACCAGTTCGCGGAGATACGCCTGGTCGATGCCGAAGTCCCACCCCGTGGCGACGGTGTCGGGCCAGCGGGTGCGCTCCAGGCGCTGCCGCAGGTCGTCGAGCGTCGGCTGCGGTACGTCGATCGTGAAGGGTTGGGCTGCGCTCATTCCGGCCTCCTGTTGACCCGCACCGGCCCTGGCCAGGGTCGGTGCCGCCTTCGCCGCTGCAACGCCGGCGGCCGCCGCCGCCAGCAGTCGGCGGCGATCAAGATTCCGTGCCACGTGGACCTCCCGCTTCTCGTCGAACCGTCATACGGAATCCGGGAGAACGCTTCGCCTTCGCGCGGCGGTAGCCGGCCCTCATCCCCGCCCCCTCTCCCGGTGCGCGGGAGAGGGGCAAGGGGGAGCTTGGTCGCCGACCGCCGGGGAACACCCGCGATTCACCCGGATTTCGTATCAGTCGTTGGCCGGCGGCTTCGCTTGGCGATCAGCCGCGGGCGGCCGGCGGTGGCCGGTAGCGGCCGGGGGAGACGCCGACGAGGCGCTTGAAGTGGCGACCAAGGTGGCTCTGGTCGGCGAACCCGGTCCGCCGCGCCACCTCGCCGGGGGGAATGCCGGCGGCGAGCAACCCTTTGGCCCGCTCGATCCGGGCCTGCACCTGGTAGCGGTGGGGCGGCAGCCCGACCACGCGGGCGAAGGCGCGGTCGAGGTAGTGGGGGTGGAGGTCGACCAGGCGGGCCAGTTCGGCCAGCGGCACGTTCTCGGCCAGGTGCTCGTCGAGGTAGGCCTTGACCCGCCGGACCGCTCGGTGCTCGATCCCCGGCGGCGT
>JBBSNJ010000356.1:0-4483 GCA_038232775.1 Thermomicrobiales bacterium | reverse complement strand
TCATCGCCGGCGGCGGCACCGGCGGCCACGTCCTGCCCGCCCTCGCCGTCGTCGAGGAGCTGCGCGGCCGCGGCGTCCTCGGTGACGCGCTGTGGGTCGGCAGCCGGACCGGGGTCGAGGGCGAGGCGGCCACGTCGTCGGGCATCCCCTTCGCCGCGATCCCGACCGGGAAGCTCCGCCGCTACCTCTCAGTCCACACCGTCGCCGACGCCGGCCGAGTCCCCCTCGGGCTCCTCCTCGCCAGCCGCCACGTCCGCCGCTTCCGGCCGGACGTCGTCCTCAGCACCGGCGGGTTCGTCAGCGTCCCGACCGTCCTCGCCGCCGCCGCCCTCCGCGCCGCCCCGATCCTGACCCATGAGCAGACCGCTGTCCTCGGGCTCGCCACTCGGATCAACGCCCGCGCCGCCGACGTCCTCGCCGTCTCCTGGGAATCGACCGCCCCGCTCGCCGCCAAGCTCCACCGTCGCGTTGTCGTCACCGGCAATCCGGTCCGCGCCTCCCTCGCCGGCGGCGCCGCCGCTCGCGCCCGCGCCGCCTGGGGCGTCTCCCCCGATCTCCCCCTCCTCTACGTCACCGGCGGCGCCCGCGGCGCCTCCCCCCTCAACCGCCGCTTCGGCGCCCTCCTCCCCGAGCTCCTCGAGACCTGCCAGGTCCTGCACCAAACCGGGCCCGCCGGCGCCAACCGGGACGCCGTCGAGCTCGAAGCGGAGCGCGCGCGGTGGCCGCCGCACCTGCGAGACCGCTACCGCATCGTCGAGTTCGTCGGCGACGGGTTGGCCGACCTCTACGCCGCGTCCGATCTCGTCCTCGGCCGGGCCGGCGCCGGCACCGTCGCCGAACTCGCCTTCCTCGGCAAACCCTCCCTCCTCGTCCCCCTCCCCGGCGCCGGCGGCGACGAGCAGACCCGCAACGCGCGCCTCCTTGCCGACGCCGGCGCCGCTCTCCTCCTCCCCCAGAGCGACGCCTCCTCCGACCGGCTCCGCGGCCTGCTGCGGTCGCTGCTCAACGACCCCTCTCGCCAGACCGAGATGGGCGCGGCCGCCCGTGCCCTCGGCCGCCCCCAGGCCGCCGCCCGGCTCGCCGACGAGCTGATCGCGCTCGCTCGCCGATGAGCATCGACTTCTCGCGGCGCGACGCGCTCGCCGCCTTCTGCCCGACCAATTTCGGCTTTCGCGCCGATCACGGGGGATGGATCAAACCCACCGCGACCGGTGAAATCGCCGTCGCGGTCTTGGGCTGGCAGCACAGCCACTCGGCGGCCCCGTCCCCCCGTCCGCCGGAACCCGCCCCGTCTCCCAGCGCCCTCGACCTCCTGGTCGATCTCCAACGCTCGACCTGGGGCATGCCGTCGGAAGATCTGGTCCCCGCCAACGTCCTCGCCGTCCTCCCCGAGACCGGAGGCTCCGTCCTCGCCGCCTACGATCCCCGGCTCGGTTTCACCGGCGACGGTTGGCTCGGCTTCGCGATCGCCCTCGGCGGCGGTAGCGGCACGCTCGTCTCCCACATGCTCGGCGTCCGCCCCGAGCACCGCGGCACCGCCGATCTCGGTTGGTCGCTTAAGGTCATCCAGGGCTACCAGGCTCTCCTCGCCGGCCACACCAGCGCTGCCTGGACCTTCGATCCGATGCGCGGCGCCAATGCCCACCTCAACCTCGAAAAGCTCGGCGCCGTCGTCGACCGCTTCACAGTCGATAAATACGGCGTCCTCCGCACCGCGCTCTACGGCGACGTCCCGAGCGACCGCTTCACCGCTCGCTGGGACCTCTGCTCCCCCCGCGTCGGAGACCGCCTCGCCGCCGTCGCCGCCAACGCCCGCCCGCCCCTCAATCCGGACTCCCTCGCCGCGATCCCCGCCGCGACGCCGGAGACGCTTCCGGCCATCCTCGCCGATCCGCCGCCGCGCCTCCGCTACCGCATCCCCGGCGACATCGATCGCCTCGCCGCCGCCGACCCAGCCGCCGCCAACATCTGGCGCCGGGAACTCCGCCTCCTCCTCGGTGCCCTCCTCCCCACCGCCCGCGCCATGCCAGATGTGCCCGACCTCCACCCAACCGACCCGCGCTCCCTCGGCGCCACCGCCGACCCCGGCCACTACCTGGCCGACGGTTTCGTCACGGCCCGCGACGCCGCCGGCGAGCGCCGGAACGACTACCTCCTCCGCCGTCGCGACCTCCCACCCTGCGAGGAGCCCGCATGAAGCTCGTCTCCGCCGCCGTCCACCTCCTGACCCTGCGTCTGCGCGTCCCCTTCACCACCTCGTTCGGGACCTACCGAGCCCTGCCCCGACCCTTCGTCCTGCTCCAGAGCGACGACGGACGGCGCGGGGTCGGGGAGGTTCCCACCCTCCCCGACCCCGCCTTCAAACCCGCAGCCGACACCCCGTCGGCCCTGACATCCCTCCGCGACTTCATCCTCCCCAGCCTCGAGCGCCACCAAACCGCCCACGGCCCCATCGCCACCGTCGCCGACCTCCGCGCCAGCTACGCCTGGGTCAAGGGCGCCGTCTTCGCCAAGAGCGGCGTCGAGGCCGCCCTCTGGGACCTCCTCGCCCAAGGGGCCGACGCACCGCTCTGGCGGCTCTGGGGCGGCACGCGGCGCGCCTTCCCGGTCGGCGTCAGCATCGGGGGCCGCACCCTGCCCGACGTCCTCCGCCTCGCGGAGCAAGCCGTCGCCCTCGGCTACCCGCGGCTCAAGGTCAAGATCTGGCCCGGATTCGACCTCGAACCCGTCCGCGCCCTCCGCCAGCGCTTCCCCGATCTCCAACTCCAGGTCGATGCCAACTCCGCCTACGACGCGGCGACGGCGCCCGCCCTCGCCGCCCTCGACGCCTTCGATCTCCTCCTGATCGAGCAACCCCTCTTCGACGACGACCTCGTCCTCCACGCCGATCTCGCCCGCGTCCTCCGCACCCCCCTCTGCCTCGACGAGAGCATCCACTCGCTTCGCGACGCCGAGGCCTCTGCCGCCCTCTTCCGCCGCAACGGCGCCTTCGACCGACTGGTCGTCAACGTCAAGCCCCCTCGCGTCTCCGGCTTCGCCGAGGCGATCGCGATCGCGCACTTCTGCCGAGAGCAGGGCATTCCGGCCTGGATCGGCGGCATGCTCGACAGTGCTTGGGGCAAGGCCGCGAACCTCAACCTCAACGCGCTCGCGGCCTTCGACCTGCCCGGCGACCACTTCTCCCCCTCCGGCCCCTACTTCGAGCGCGACCTGACGACCGAACCGCTATCCGCCCCCGGCGGCACCTTCGCCCTCAGCGACCGCCCTTCCACCGGAGTTGATTTCGACTGGGCCGCCTTCGACGCCCTCGGCCAACGGCATTTCGAGACACGACTCATCCCATGATCCGGAATTCGGACGAAGCTCAGCGCTTCTCCACTTGGGTTCGGATCCCTTCTCGCCCGGCGGGGACCGGGGGAAGGGGGCCGCCGGCGAGGGTCTCTGGCGGGAAGCGGAAGCGTCCGCCCGGATCCCACGGGACTATCACCCGACCGCAGTCTCGATCGCCTCCGCCACCGTCCGCGCCGGCACCAGCTCGATCCCCTCCGTCCGCGCCTCCACCCCCCTGCCCAGTGGACTCGGGACGACGACGCGGGAGAAGCCGAGCCGCCGCGCCTCGTTCACCCGCCGGTCGAGCTGCCCCACCGACCGCAGCTCCCCCGACAGCCCGATCTCCCCGACCACCACCCTCGCCGGGTCGACCGGTCGGTCCTTGAAGCTCGACGCGACCGCTAGCGCCACCGCCAAGTCGGCCGCCGGTTCCGCGATCCTCAGACCGCCGACGACGTTGGCGTAGATGTCCTGCGACCCGAGGCTCAGCCCCACCCGCTTCTGGAGCACCGCCACCAGCAGTTGCAGCCGGCTCCCGTCGAACCCGTTCGCGCTCCGCCGGGGCAGCCCGAACGCGGTCGACGTCGCCAGCGCCTGGACCTCGACCAAGATCGGCCGTGTCCCCTCCATCGTCACCGCCACCGTCGAGCCGGCCGAGTTCCCCGCCCGCTCTTCCAGGAACGCCTCCGACGGGTTCCGCACCTCCCGCAGACCGGCGTCCGCCATCTCGAACACGCCGACCTCGTCGGTCGAGCCGAAGCGGTTCTTCACGGCCCGCAAGATGCGGTAGCGGTGGAACCGATCTCCCTCCAGGTAGAGGACCGCATCGACCATGTGCTCCAGCACGCGCGGCCCCGCGATCGTCCCCTCCTTCGTCACATGACCGACGATCATCACCGGGATGCCCCGCGGCTTCGCCCACTGCATCAGCCGCGCCGTGCACTCCCGCACCTGCGACACGCTGCCGGCCGCCGAGGTGATCTCGTCGACGTAGACCGTCTGGATCGAGTCGACGATCAGCAGCCCCGGCCGCTGCTCCTCGGCCGCCGCGATCACCTCGCCCAAGTTGGTCTCCGAGAGCACCCAGAGGTCGTCGCTCGCCAGCCCCAGCCGGTCGGCCCGCAGCTTGATCTGCTGCGGGGACTCCTCCGCC
>JBBSNJ010000355.1:0-4487 GCA_038232775.1 Thermomicrobiales bacterium | reverse complement strand
GGCGGCCGGCCTCGACCCGAACATCTCCGTCAAGCTGACCATGCTCGGGCTCGATCTGGGGGACGAGATCGCCGCCCGCCACCTGCGCCCGGTCCTGACCGTTGCGAGGCGAGCGGGCGGCTTCGTCCGGGTCGATATGGAAGGGTCCGCCTACACCGAGCGCACGCTGGCGATCGTCGAAGCCCTCCACGACGAGTTCCCGATGGAGGTCGGGACCGTGCTCCAGAGCGCGCTGCGCCGGTCCCCCGCCGATCTGGAGCGGCTGATCGACCGCCGGATGCGGATTCGCCTGGTCAAGGGCGCCTACGCCGAGCCGGCCGAGATCGCCCTCCAGGCCCCGGCCGCGGTCGACGCCGCCTTCGAGCTGATGATGGAGCGCCTGCTCGACGACGGCCGCTATCCGGCGATCGCCACCCACGACCCGGCGCTGATCCGCGCCGCCAAACGCTACGCCGGGCGCCACCGAGTCGCCGCCGAAGGCTTCGAGTTCCAGATGCTCTACGGCGTCCGCCGCGACGCCCAAACCGAACTCGCCGCGGCCGGCTACCGCGTCCGGATTTATGTCCCGTTCGGCCGCCAGTGGTACCCCTACTTCAGCCGGCGCGTGGCCGAGCGCCCGGCCAACGCCCTCTTCGTCCTGCGCCAGTTAATCGGCCGCTGAGCGCTGGCGGAACACGCCTAACGCCGACGTCCGTCTCCAAGCCAGGCGTTCCCCTCCCGATCACTCCCGAGCGTCTGGCCCCGAATGTGCGGCGGCTCAAGGGGGGCAGCCACCCCAGACCACCGAGCCGAGGAGGACAATGGAGCGCCAAGAGCCGGAAGCGAGAACGACCAGCCGCGCCACCGAGGCGAACCCAAACGCCGCCGGTGACGGAGCCGCAACGCCTCCCGATCCCGTCGTCGCCCGCTTCTGGGAGACGCTGCGCCGGCTACCGCGCTATCTGACCCTCGGCGTCAATTTGGCGCGAGACGACCGACTGCCGACCTCCGCCAGGGCGGCCGTGATCGCAGGCGGCGTCTACGCCGTCTCCCCGATCGACCTCGTGCCCGGAATCATCCCGGTCGCCGGCCAGCTCGACGACATGGTCGTGATCCTGCTCGCCCTGCGCCGGGCGATCCGCGCCTGCCCCCCGGCTCTCGCCGAAGAACACCTGACCCGCGCCGGCGTCCGCCGGGGCGACTTCGACGACGATCTCGCCACCTGCCGCGCCGCCGCGGTGTGGCTCGCCCGGAAAGGGCTGCGCTTCGGCGGCCGGGTGGCGGCCGGTGCCGGCCGACGCCTCTGGTCGGCGATGGGGTCCAAAGGACAGCCTTCCCCGTGACGGGGAGCCGGCGGCTCCGGCACCAGGGGGCCTCCACCCGGCCCGCCGACAGCAGTGACGGGACTACCAGCGTCGTCCAACGCTCGCCTCGCACGGCCGCTCCCCCGGGTTCGGCCGCTAGTCGCGACTGAAGATCGCCGGCGTCGAACGAGCATCGATGCTGGTCCCCTGCCAACCCGACGAGCCCCCTGGGCGGTGCCCAAGCGACAGTAGCCCAACGGCAATGCCTGAACACCACCAGCGCTGCCGCGGACCCCGTGGCCGACCGCCCAAATCAAGGAGACCTCCTTCATGTCCGACCAACCCTCGGCCGACCCCCCCGAGGTCCTGCTCGCCGCCTGGGGCAAGGACCCCCGACTCGTCCCCTACGGCGGCGGCAACTTCGGCACCCCGCCCGACCTCCTCGCTCCCAATCCGGAAGCCGAAGATCCCCTCGTCATCCCGACCTCCAGCTTCTTCCTCCGCTCCAACGGTCCCGTCCCCGAGCTCGATCCCGCGGCGTGGCGACTCCGCGTCGTCGGCTTGGTCGACTGCGCGCTCGACCTCTCTCTGGCCGACCTCCGGGCCATGCCGCAGCGCCGCTTGACCGCCTTCCTCGAGTGCGCTGGGAACGGTCGCACCCGCTTCGATCCGCTTCCCTCCGGTACACCCTGGCGCAACGATGCCGTCGGCAACGCCGAGTGGGAGGGCGTCCCCCTTGCCGACCTCCTCGACCTCGCCGGCGTCGGGGACGGGGCCGTCGACGTCGTCGCCCAAGGGGGCGACATGCCCGGCATGCAACGCGGCCTCCCCCTCGCCATCGCCCGGGACCCGGACACGCGGGTCGTCCTCCGCATGAACGGGCAGGAACTCTCGGTCGCCCACGGCGCGCCGGCCCGCCTCCTCGTCCCCGGCTGGGCCGGCATCGCCTCGACCAAGTGGCTGGTCGGCCTCGAAGTCCTCGACCACGCCTTCGCCGGCTTCTGGAACGCCGACAACTACGTCCTCTGGACCGCCGCCGGCGAGCCGGTGGCCCCCGTCCGCGAGATGCCGCCCAAGTCGATCATCCTCGCCCCGCGCGACGGCGACACCGTTCCTCCCAGTGCGCAGGCCGTCGTCGGGTTCGCCTGGTCGGGCCACGGCCCCATCGCCGCGGTCGATGTCAGCACCGACGGCGGCGGCACCTGGCGGCCCGCCGCGCTCACCCCCGGCCGCGGCCGCCGCGCCTGGACCCAGTTCTCCCTCCCGTGGCAACCCGCACCCGGCACGGCTCGCCTGCTTGCCCGCGCCACCGACGAGCGCGGCCTTTCCCAACCCGCCTCCCCAAGCTGGAACGCCAAGGGCTACCTGATGAACGCCATCCATCAGGTCGTCGTCACCATCGAGGACGAGAGCAGGCGCTCCTGAATCGGGGGTCTGGCACGTGCCGGGAGACGACGGGGCCGCACGAGCGCCCGCCGCCCGAGGCGCGCCATCGCCTGAGCGGTGCTCCCCGACGCCCCGACGCCCCGACGCCAAGAAGGTATACTTCGGGAAGTATTGGGCAGCGCCGGAGCCAGCGGCGCGTGATCACGAGGGACCCCGTATTGGATCGACAGGCCTACGTCGAGCACATCCTCGACCACTTCCAGCACCCCCGGCACAAAGGGCGGCTCGACACCGCCGATATCCAACTCGGCGGCGGCAACCCCGGCTGCGGCGACTTGATCACCGTCTACCTCCAGATCGGCGAGGGGGATCGGGTCGAGGCCGCCACCTTCGACGGCGAAGGCTGCACCATCAGCCAGGCGGGCGGCAGCATCGTCAGCGAACTGATCCAGGGGTTGACCCTCGACGAGATCAAGGAACTCGGCGTCGACACGATCATCGAGGAAATGGGCGACGACGTCGTCAAGAGCCGCGTCCGCTGCGCCACCCTCGCCCTCGGCACCGTCCAGGCCGCCGTCGACCAGTACCGAAAAAACAAGCAGCGGACAGCGCTTGGCCTCGCGCCGGTTGCTTCGAAGTCCGGCGTTCAGTTCGAAACGTAGTGGTGCGCCACGCCTGATCCGCGGCGGTAGAGGCGACGCCCGCGGCGCCTTTCCTTTGCCAGCCCGGCGCCGCATGCATCGTACCTATCAGACGAAACCGAGTTAACGGCCCGGGAGGCCGTACGTGGATTGTTGGCCGTGCCGCCCACCGCCGCGGCGGGCGGGAGGGCGACGATGTCTCGCTGATCAGCCACGATTCGCATCGAACGCGATCAGCCCCGCGATAGCGGTCACCTGCGCCGAGGCCAGCGGCCTGTGGCGCAACGCGGCGACGTTTTCTTCGATCTGGGCCGCCGTCCGGAAACCGGGGATCGGGATCGTCCGATCCGACCTCGCCCAGATGCAGGCGAGCGCCCCCTGAGCCGGGGTGCGCCCATCGCTGATCAGAATCTCCCGTACCGCCTCGACTCGCGACAGAAACTCGGGTCGCGGTCGGCCAGCGGCGAACCACTTCAGCCAGGCCGGTTCATCACCCCGCACGTCGTCGCGGGGGAGTTGCGAGTCTGACCGAAATTCGCCGGTCAACAGCCCTATCGCCAGCGGTGACCGGTTGATGCTCGCCAACCCGGTCCTCCCACAGAGGTCGAGCATTGTCTGCGCGTCGGAGACGAGGTTCAACTCGTGCTCGACCGCCGCAGAACCCGCCGCCTCGGCCCAACCTTCGTCGCCTGCCAGATCGTCGGTGCTCCAGCCGTGGGCACGAATCAGCCCAGCCGCCACCAGGTCTTTGCAGACATCGCGCACGGCGGCGGCTCGCGCCACCGGCTGCTCGCTCGAGTGACAAAGGAAGAGGTCGATCACGTCGACTCCCAGACGGCGCAGGCTCGCCTCGCAACTCGGCCCTGATCGCGGCCGTGTCGGGATCAGTCATCACATCGGTCATCTGCCGCCGAACCTCGTCGATGGAGAGGCCGAACTTTGTCGCGACCGTGACCCCTTCGCGCCGCCCGGTCAGGGCACGTCCGAGCACCCGCTCGCTGTGCCCGGCCCCAGAAACGGCGACCGTGTCGAAAAAGGTACCCCCCAACTCGACCGCGCGCTAAATCGTGCGGACTGATGCGTCGTCGTCGACCTCGCCCCAGCCGATCGGTTTGCCGTCGAGCCAGTCCGGGCCGCCGATCGCCCAGCAGCCGAAGCCGAGCGCGCTCACCTCGCC